>JAYSRZ010000233.1:0-4658 GCA_043720775.1 Variovorax sp.
CCACGCCCGCAGCAAATGTGCCCAACAAAATGGAAAGTAAAGTCATGGCAATAAAAACTATGAAAACAATAGCACTCCGCGCAGTATATACGCCGGCTATAAGCTTTTTCTCTCTCAAACAGAGATATCAGTCATCTTCGCCTTGATCAACGAGCCCACCTCTTCCATCAGCGCTTCCATCTTCATCGGCTTGTATTGCACTCGCAAACCACTGGTCTGCGCTTGCTTCACGCGCTCTGGCGCAGTATCCCCCGTCACGAGTAGCGCCGGCGTTTGCTCGCTAAGCAGCTGCCGAAGCTGCGCCACCACATCAATGCCATTCTCGTTGCCGCGCAGGCGCAGATCGCAAATGATGATGTCGATCTGCTCACCCGAGGCCCGCTTAGCCAGAGCAATAGCGCGAGCCTGCGCCAGCCCATCGGCCACCTCCACCTTCATGCCGTGCATCCGCAGAGCCACCGATGTGCTGCTCCTCACGCTCTCCTCATCATCAATCAAGAGCACTTGCCTGCCCTCTAGTCTGTGCAGCGATGGCAAGCGCAGCCTCAGGGGCTGCGTCTCTTCGCGCGATTTAAGCGCGGCAAAAGGCAAGGCCACTTTAAACACCGTGCCTTTGCCAAGCGTGGATTGCACGTGCACGCCCAGCCCCATCAGCTGGCCCAAGCGCCGCACAATCGCCAGCCCCATCCCTAAACCCCGGCTGCGATCTCGCTCTGCATTGCCCACTTGATAAAACTCATCAAAAATTCGCGGCAATTCATCCGCCGGAAGCCCTAAGCCCGTATCCCACACTTCAACACTCACACCTGCCAAACCAGCCGCCATTTTCCTCCCACGCGCCACCACCACAATGCCCCCGCTGCGCGTAAATTTCAAAGCGTTGTGAATCAAATTGCCCAGCAATCGCTCCAGCAGCGCCGGATCCGCAATCACGGCTCGCCCGCCCGGCTTAAAGCGCAGCGCCAGCCCTTGCGAATGCGCTTGCTGCGAAAAGCTCGCATCCAGCTTTTGAAAAACATCCGAGAGCGCCACAGCCTGCATCTGCGGCTCCACCACGCCCGCATCCAGCTTCGAGACATCCAGCATGGAGCTAAACGATGCCTCCAGCGCATCTACGCAATGCATCAAATTGCGGGCAATCGGCTCATCGGGCGTGCCTTTCAGGCGCTTGAGCAAGGCCGAGCCAAAGAGCCCCAGCGAATGCAAGGGCTGGCGCAGATCATGGCTGGCGGAGGCAAAAAATCGCGTCTTTTCGCGGCTGGCTTGCTCCACCAGTTGTAGTTGCTCTTCCAACCGTTGGGCAAGGCTCTCTTTTTCATAGCGTGCCAGCAATGCATCGCTGAGCAAGCGATTTTGTCGGAAACCAAAATTAAGGTTGGTGTAGATAAACAAAAGCGCGCACATAGCAAGAAAGAAATGCATGTTGTCGCGCTGCCAAAGCATCGCTGTGCCTAGGCCTGCCAACATAGGAATCGTGAAAGCCGCAATGGCTGGGCGATGCGGCGCGACCGAAGCCATGCCTGCAGAGACGAGGCCCATGATGACCATCATCATCAGTGTCGTTAGGGGGAAATTACCTGCGGGGAAAAACATCCAAGGTGCGAGGCCCCACACCACACTGCTGACCCATATGAATTTGACATGCATACGGGCTGAGCGTTGGGGTTGACGCTCCTGATCGGGTGTTTTGAGATAGCGCAAAGTCGCGACCATTCGTGCCCATTGAATCGGATGGATGATTGCTGCCCACACAAAAATCATCGGATTGCGAGTCTGCCAGTAAAAAAGCACCCAAAAACCCAACGAGAGCACAAACGCAGCGACCAATCCGGACGGGCTGATGGCGATTAACGTATCGGCCTGCTCACGCTCAACGCGCTGCTCAATGTTGGCGAGGGTTGGATTCATCATTACGTCGATTCATCGAAACAAGCTGATCAAATGCGAGCGCGAAGTCACTTCCATGCTCAGCATGATGGAAGACACCATATTCTTTATCGTGCCAAGCGCTAAATTGCAATCGGCAGCAATTTCTTGATTGCTCATCCCCTCCAACACTAGAGCCAACACTTTGAGCTGAGTGGGCGAGAGTTTGGCAGCATGCACATCTCCCAATAGGTTGCCCGGCCCAAAGCCCTCGAGCGGCGAAGGCAGCGTGTTGGCAAAGCCCTGCTGGCCGAGCAGCAACACCTCAATGGTTGCCAACGTGGCGCTGGCCAACGCTGATTTCGGCACAAAGCCCACAGCGCCTAAAGATAGCGCTTGTTTGATCACAAAGCTGTCTTCCGTGCCGGAAAACAAAGCCACTTTCGCTTGAGGGCAGCGAGCCATAAAGCGCTGCAAGCTTTGCAAGCCTTGGCTATCGGGCAAATTCATATCTAGGAGCACCAAATCGATCGCGTCATCGCCTTGATAGAGAGCCACAGCATCGCCCAAATTGCTCGCCTCCAGCCAAAAGATCGGCACAGTCGCCTCACTCAAAGCCAACGCTTTCAGCCCCATGCGCATCATTTCATGGTCATCCACAAGGAGGATTCGGTAAGGCTTGATCTTTGTCATGCGGATTTTCTTGTTGTCTTCAAAATTTTGTCTTTAGCCGCCAGAGGATACGAAATTAGGCCATCAATGGAAAGTGACTTTAGTCACTTGGTTTTTAATCAAAATAACCATAACATAACCATTGTTGCGCAAAATAGCGCAGTTTTACAAAGGAAAAGAGCATGAAAGTCTCCCCATTGAATTCAGCGCTGGCGCTTTTGGCATCTTTAGCCCTTGCTGCGCCATCCGCGCATGCCGCAGACAACAGCTGCAAAGCCGTCGCCAAAGCCGGCGAAGCAGCTCTGGCCAATGCCCGCATCCATCAAGCGCTTTATATGCCCGCGTCCGGCAAAAGCGCGGCAAATGGCGCGCGCCCGCCCGCCACAGCCACCGAGCTGCAGCATTTCATGGTGATCGACAAAACCAAATACAGCTCTATCATGAAAGGCTTGTTTGATTCAGAGCCGATTGCCAAGCCTAGCGACAGAAGCAGCAATGTGTATTACGCCTCCATGCTGGCCAGCATGGATGAAGACTGCCGCTCTGCAGGCAAAGCCACGCTGGGCGGCCGCGCGGCGCTCGTGTTTGAGCAAGGCGCTAACAAAAAAGCGGAAGACATTATGTTCAAAATCTGGATCGACAGCGCCACCGGCCTGCCGCTGCGAGCCGATGTCGATGAAGCCGAAGTGGTGTCCACTATGACCAAAGGTAAAGACGGCTTGCCTGTTTTTTCGGCTAAAAAAAGCGATGGCGGCAAAAGAAAGGTCAACTCTGTGGCCTTTCTATTCGGCGATGCGGTCAAAGCGCCCACCCTCAATCCTAAGAAAGCCAATCTCGGCGTGCTCAACGTGATGGGCACGCCCGGTACGCTGGACGCGCAAGCGTTGGCCACGATGGTTTCTCTGCTCAATTGATGCAAAAAGCGCTTTGTTTTGCCAAATAGTGACTTAAGTCACTAGGCAATTCAGCTTGAATCGCTTAAATTCCAGCTATTGGTCGAATATGGACTGGTTTATGAAAAGGATTCTGAAATGAAAACACATCAATGGATACGCAACGTAGCAGTGCCTTTATGCCTCGCATTGGCCCTCGGCCTGGCTGGCTGCGGCGGAGGCGGTGGCGGCACACCGGCTGATCAAGTGGTGCAGCCCATCGTACAGCCGGCTGTGCCCGGTGGGCCCGTCGTGCCCCCCGTCGTTAATCCCAACCCACCCAACCCCGGCCCCGGCATCACGCCCACTGTTGCATTCACCGTGCCCGCCGAGGATATTTACTTTTACAGCCCCATCAATCTCGAGCTCACCGTGACGGGATCACCCGACAAAGTGGAGCTGTATAAAAACGGCGCACTTGAGACAACGTTGACAGCCGCACCCTACATCTACTATTGGTACGCCCCGGGTGAGCCAGAAGGCACATACACCTTCACCGCCAAAACCATCAAAAGCGGCTCATCAGACGTCACCAGTGCCCCGCGCACCATCATCGTAGACAAGGTCAGCCCCACTCTCGTCTCGCGCACGCCGCTCGATGGCGCAAGAAATGTATTGATTGCCGATGAAATCAGCATCACTTTAAACAAACCCATGATGGCCAGCAGCGTGGATGAAAATTCTGTACGTTTGTATATTGGGCAAGCAGAGATATTGACAACGCCCCGTCTGGATAGCACCGGCACGAAAATTCGTGTTGCTTTCGTGCGCACGCCTTCATTCCCAGCCACCATCACGATGGTAGTCAATGGCATCAAAGATTTATCAGGCAGAGGCGTTAGTGTTCCCGATATCAATTTCAGGATGGTTAATCGAATCGTATCAGGCACACCAACTGTCGTGTTAAGCCTATCGCAAGACAGATGGCTAACACGATTTAACCCCGCGTCTGTTGGGCCGCGCACAGCGAGGGTGACTTTGTTTAACTTTGACACCGCACAAGCCTTCAATCCGTTCTACATGGAATTGTTTATGGATGGCAAACAACTTCCATACACAGTAGGCGATAGGTTGAGCAGCGCTGATTGCGCTGTAGGTGATTGCTACGAGTACTTCGGTTTTGGATTTGGCGACTTTACAACCTACGATAACGGGCAGCATGTCCTCAAAGTGCGAATGAAGTTGCTT
>JAYSRZ010000234.1:0-4657 GCA_043720775.1 Variovorax sp.
CGAACAAGTCAAAGCATGGATCACAAGCCGCATCAGCTCGGGCGCTTGGAAGCCGGGCGATGCTGTGCCCAGCGAGGCTGCTTTGATGGCGCAATTCAAGATCAGCCGCATGACGGTCAACCGCGCCTTGCGCGAGCTGGCCGCGCAGGGGATGGTCACCCGCATTCAAGGCTCGGGCACGCGGGTGGCTGAGTTGCACCGCATCTCTTCGCGGCTGGCGATCCGGGATATTCACGATGAAGTGATTGAGCGCGGCCACATCCACAGCAGTCGTGTCGAGTTGCTTGCCAATGAAACGGCAACTGCGCCGCTCGCCAAATCTCTGGGCTTGCGCATGGGCTCACGAGTTTTCCACATCACACTGGTGCATTTAGAAAACGGCATCCCGATTCAGCACGAAGACCGCTATGTGAATCCTCTGGCCGCGCCGGATTTTTTGCAAACCGATTTCAGCCGCTTTACGCCAACGCATCATCTCCTCATTCACGCACCACTCACGGATGCCAGCTACCAAATTGAAGCTTGTTTGCCGGGGCGGAAAATAGCTAAATTGCTTCAGATTAAACCTTCTGAGCCGTGCCTTGCGATGACGCGGCGTACAGTCAGCGGCTCGCATGTGGCCAGCATGGCGCGGCTGATCTATCCCGGCACGCGCTACAGTTTTGCTGGGCAATTTCAGGCATGATTTCCAACATGAACTGGCAAGTGATTCGGCTCGATGATGTGAAACCTACGCCTTGGCGCAATGGCGGCGGCACGACGCGCGAACTCATTGCTTGGCCAAGTTCGCACGATTGGGAGTGGCGTGCGTCAGTCGCTGAGGTGAGTCAATCCGGGTCATTTTCAAGCTTTCCTGGTGTGCAGCGTTGGTTCGCGGTGCTCTCAGGCGACGGTGTCGGTTTAACGGTGAATGGGCAATTGTATGAATTGCACCAAATCGATCAGCCGCTGCGCTTTGACGGCGCAGCGAAGACGCACTGCGAGCTGCTGAGCGGTGCAACGCAAGATTTCAATTTGATGGTGCACAGCGGCAGAGCAGCCCGAATGCAGCGCGTCCGCACCGAACTGCGCATGATGATAGATACTCCTAAAATAATAGCACTCTACGCAGTAAATACGCCGGCTACATTGTGTTTTTATAGACAAGAATACATACTTGAGCCGCATTCATTCGGGTTTATCTCTGTTGGCGCAGAAACGGCTATTGAGTTAAGTGCAACGAACGCTTTGCTGATGGAGATTGAGTTATGAATCAGCCCTGTGAGATTTGGATGAATTGCAGGGCCGCAACCATGCATGCGAGCGTCGCGCAGGCTTATGGCTTGATCGAAGATGCGGCTATCGTGGCAAGCGGCGGCGTTTTGAAGTGGGTTGGCGCACGATGTGATTTACCGCCCGATGTGCTGGCAAGTGCAACGAAAATTCATGATGCCCAAGACGCTTTGATCACGCCGGGCTTGATTGATTGCCACACGCATTTGGTCTATGCGGGCAATCGTGCAAATGAATTCGAACTTCGCTTAAATGGCGCGAGTTACGAAGAGATCGCCAAAGCAGGCGGTGGCATTGCATCGACCGTGCATGCCACGCGCGCAGCCAGCGCGGAGCAATTGATGGCGCAAAGTGCGCCGCGCTTGAAGGCGTTGCTGGCCGAGGGCGTGACGACGCTGGAGATCAAATCGGGTTATGGCTTGGCCTTGGAGCATGAGGCAAAAATGCTACGTGTCGCGAGGCAAATGGCCTCAGAGTTTTCCATCTCTGTGCAGAACACTTTTTTAGGCGCACATGCTGTGCCACCAGAGTTTGCTGGGCGAAGCGATGATTACATCGACGCTGTTGTGCAGATGCTGCCCTTGCTGCATGCGCAAGGCTTGGTTGATGCAGTAGATGCTTTTTGCGAGCGGATTGGTTTTAGCTTGGCGCAAACCGAGCGGGTGTTTCAGGTGGCGCAACGTTTGGGATTGCCTGTGAAATTGCATGCGGAGCAGCTGAGCGACAGTGGCGGCTCGCAATTGGCGGCGCGTTTCAAAGCCATCAGTTGCGATCATCTGGAATGGCTCAGTGATGAAGGCGTGCAGGCGATGGCGCAGGCGGGCAGTGCAGCTGTTTTGCTTCCCGGTGCGTTTTACTTTCTTCGCGAAACAAAATTGCCGCCGATTGCGCAACTCAGGAGTGCGGGCGTGCCCATCGCGATTTCTACGGATTGCAATCCCGGCAGTTCCCCTTGCACCTCGTTGCTTTTGATGATGAATATGGCTTGCACGCTTTTTAGGTTAACTCCCGAAGAGGCGCTCTCCGGCGTGACGCGAAACGCAGCGCGAGCACTTGGCTTGCATGATCGCGGCATCTTGGCAGCCGGAATGCGAGCAGATTTTGTGCTCTGGGATGTGCAGTCTCCCGCCGAACTGAGCTACGCCTTTGGGCGCAATCCGCGCATTACAACCGTGTTCAATGGAGTGGAGGTATGACATTCAGTTTGCAAAAAGGCACTCAGCCGATGCTGGTGAGCATGCCGCATATCGGCACGGAAATCCCGCTTGAATTGCAGGGCAACTATGTGCCGCGTGCCTTGGATGTTGAGGATACAGATTGGCATTTAGATCGGCTCTATGACTTTTTGCCAAGTATTGGAGCAAGTGTGTTGCAGCCGAAATTTTCACGCTATGTCATCGATTTGAATCGTCCGCCAGATGATGTGCCCATGTATCCCGGTGCAGCGAATACTGAGCTGTGCCCCACGCATTTCTTCACGGGCGATGCGTTATACAAACCCAATCAAGAGCCAACGAAGCAAGAGATTCAAAGGCGAAAAATCGCGTACTGGCAGCCGTATCACGATGCACTAGCCGCAGAGCTTGCGTGCATCAAAGCTGTTCACGGCTTTGCGCTTTTGTGGGATGCGCACAGCATCCGCTCACAAATTCCATGGTTGTTTGAAGGCAAATTGCCAGATTTGAATATCGGTACGGCCAGCGGCGCTGCTGCTCATGCCACCATTTCTGATGCAGCCGCAAGTCTGGTCAACGGGTTTTCGCACGTCATCAATGGCCGCTTCAAAGGTGGCTACATCACGCGGCATTATGGCCAACCTGCGCAACATATCCATGCGATTCAGTTAGAAAAATGCCAGAGTCTGTACATGCAAGAAACTTCGCCCTTCGCCTACGACGAGGCGCTGGCCTCCCATTTCCAGCCCACGCTCAAACGCATGGTGCAAAGCAGTTTGCAAGCAGCTAAGGCCTTGTATGACTGAGCCGACGATGCACTATTTCGCTTCAATAGCATGGGTTGATGGCGCTTGGAAATCTAACGTGCTGCTCAGCGTCGCACGCGATGGCACTTGGGAATCTATCCAAGCCAATGCTAGCTTTGATCAACAACGCGCCGCGAAACATTTGGCCGGGCCTGTTATCCCCGGCATGGTCAATGCGCACAGCCATGCATTTCAACGCGCGATTGCTGGCATGACGGAGCGCACAGCTGGTGGGCAAGACAACTTTTGGAGTTGGCGAGATCGCATGTATAGCGCTGCGCTTCGCATTACGCCCGAGCAATTGGAGGCGATTGCTGCGCAGCTTTACGCAGAGCTGCTCACAGCAGGCTACACGCAAGTTTGCGAGTTTCATTATTTACACAACGATCTGCATGGCAAAGCGTATGCCGATCCGCTGGAAATGTCTGCCGCTTTGCTGCGAGCCGCTCAAACTGTCGGCATCGGCATCACGCTGCTACCTACGCTTTACATGCGCTCGGGCTTTGCAGCAAGTGGTTTGCGAGATGATCAAAGGCGATTTGCGTCAACGCCGAATAGCGTTTTCAAACTGTGTGAAGGAATCCAGAAAAATTTCGGCAGCGCACTTGTCAATACAGGCTTGGCATTGCATTCGCTGCGCGCTGTCGCGCCAGATGCCTTGCGAGAGGCGGCGAAACATGCCAAAGCCCGCCAGATGCCCATTCATATCCATGTGGCCGAGCAGACCAGCGAGGTAGAAGATTGCATGCAACATACCGGTCTGCGGCCTGTGCAATGGCTGCTTGAGCATGCAGAGCTCGATGCGCAATGGAATTTGGTGCATGCTACACACACCACGCCAGAAGAGCTTCGCGCCGTGCAGGCCAGTGATGCATCCATCGTGCTGTGCCCGACGACTGAAGCAAACCTAGGCGATGGTGTGTTTGATTTGCCCACGTATGCAAAAGCGGGCGGCAAGTGGTCGATCGGCTCAGACAGCCACGTCACACGCAGTTGGCAAGAGGAGCTGCGCTTGCTGGAGTATTCGCAGCGGTTTGCGCTACGGCAGCGCAATGTGATGGCGGTAGCCGGATTGCAAGACACAGATGAAACAAGTACGGCTGGCGCTTTGTTCAACGCTGCGATTGAAGGTGGCAGCGCAGCCAGCGGAATGCGCATCAAGGGCATCGAGGTCGGCGAGCGTGCTGATTTTTCGGTGATCGATATGTCGTCATCCTCATTGCTGGGCGTTCCCACCAGCCACATGCTGGATGCTTTTGTGTTCTCCAGCCCTGATGCGCGGCTGAGTGATGTTTTTGTAGCCGGCAAGCAGATCGTTGGCAGCGGGTGCATTCAAAACGCGCAAGCGATTGCTCGCAACTTCTCCCAAGCAATGCGGCAACTATGGGCTTGATGGCTGCGTAG
>JAYSRZ010000235.1:0-4648 GCA_043720775.1 Variovorax sp.
AGACATTCTCACTGCGCTAGAAACTGGCCAGACCCGCCTCAAAGTTCGCCTCAAGCTCTCCAACGTGCAACGCGAGCAACTCATCGACGATGCCAGCGGCGACAGCTTAGATGCCGCCCTGTGCATGCTGCAAGCGCATTGGGCTTTTGAAAAGCATCTGGCGGGAAAGAAGAATTACGGCCTACCGAATTTTGATGCGCTTGAAGGCTGGATCATCTCTGCTTGAAGTTTTAGCATTCAGTAGATTTTTCTTCGGTGAGAGTGGCTGTGAGTGAGGGATATTTGCCCACCCTCATGGCGAAGTACCACAAATCGGTCGGGCAAATATCCCTCACTCACAGCCTATTCCCATCTCAAAAGATTTTGGTTCGAAATCAGTCGCGTTGCTAAAGATTGCCTTGGATGCTCGCTGGTGGTTGGGTTGTCTCCCGCAGTGAGGTAAAAGGAGGAGCGCCAGGCGAAGCCCAGCGCAGGGGACACGAACGAAGGGGGACAGCCCAAGCGCCAGCGAGCATCCAAGGCCAGTCAAACACAAAACTCAAACACGCGAACCAAAAATCGCCGTCCCCACCCTCACCATCGTGCTGCCCTCTTTCACAGCCGCCCGCAAATCCGAGCTCATACCCATCGAGAGCGTATCAAAATCAACCATATGCTCTTTTATTGATAAAAAAAGCACTCTAGCGCTCGCCAATACTGCGCAAGCCGCTATGAAATCAGGAGCAGGCTCGGGAATCACCATGATGCCGCGAAGCTGAAGATTAGGCAAATTCGCCATCTCGCGAGCAAGCGCAAGCGCCTCTGCAGGCATGCATCCCGATTTATTCTCCCCGCCATCAATGTTCACCTGCAAACACACTTGCAAAGGCGGCAAGTGGGAGGGCCGCAGCGAAGATAGACGCTGCGCAATCTTCATGCGATCCACGCTGTGTACCCACTGAAAATGCTCCGCTACCAGCCGTGTTTTGTTGCTTTGAATCGGGCCAATCATGTGCCATTCGATATCTGGCAAATCAGCCAGCGCAATCGTTTTGTCTACGCCCTCTTGGATATAGTTCTCCCCAAAACAACGCTGCCCTGCGGCATACGCTTCGCGCACAACGGCAGCAGGAAACGTCTTGCTCACTGCCAGAAGCTTCACATCTTGCGACGCGCGGGCGAATTCGGCTGCCGCCGCTGCAATCTGTGCCTTGACCTTGGTTAAATTGTCTGAAATCATGCTCATAATGTATCTATAACTGTACAACGCCAAATTTTGCAACATCATGGACATTACCCAACTGCTCGCTTTCAGCGTCAAAAACAAAGCCTCTGACCTTCACCTGTCTGCCGGCTTGCCGCCCATGATTCGCGTGCACGGCGATGTGCGCCGCATCAACGTGGATGCGCTGGATCACAAAGCCGTTCACTCCATGGTGTATGACATCATGAACGATTCGCAGCGCAAGCAATACGAAGAATTTTTGGAATGCGACTTTTCTTTTGAGATCGAAGGCCTCGCGCGATTTCGGGTGAATGCGTTCAACCAAAATCGTGGTGCAGCCGCCGTCTTCCGAACCATTCCCTCAAAAATTCTCACGCTGGAGCAGCTCAATGCGCCGAAGATTCTTGCCGATCTCGCGCTCAAGCCGCGCGGCATGGTGCTCGTCACCGGCCCCACAGGCTCCGGCAAATCCACCACGCTCGCTGCAATGGTCAATCACCTGAACGAAACAGAATACGGGCACATCTTGACGGTAGAAGATCCGATTGAATTCGTCCACGATTCCAAGAAATGCTTGATCAACCAACGCGAAGTCGGGCCCATGACGCTCTCGTTTGCGGCCGCACTCAAATCCGCGCTGCGCGAAGATCCCGATTGCATCTTGGTAGGCGAGATGCGCGATTTAGAAACGATTCGACTGGCGATGACGGCAGCCGAGACAGGTCACCTCGTTTTCGGCACGCTGCACACGAGCAGCGCCGCCAAAACAATTGACCGGATCATCGACGTCTTTCCTGCCGACGAAAAGGAAATGGTGCGCGCCATGCTCTCTGAATCTCTGCAAGCCGTGATCTCGCAAACATTGTGTAAAACCAAAGACGGCACAGGCCGCGTGGCTGCGCACGAGATCATGCTAGGCACATCGGCCATTCGTAACTTGATCCGCGAAGCCAAAGTGGCGCAAATGTACTCATCCATCCAAACGGGTAATAGCGTCGGCATGCAAACGCTGGATCAAAACTTGACCGATCTCGTCAAACGCAACGTGATCTCTCCAGCAGAAGCGCGCAGCAAAGCGAAAATTCCTGAGAATTTCGTTGGTTGATGACGTACCCCCCGAAGCGACCCAGCGGTCGCCTCCCCCCAGGAGGCGCCGCTGACGGCCTGGCAAAGCCAGATCCGTGGCGGCTGCTTGAAAAAGAATTTTGCAAACCAGCAGAGTAACCATTCAAAGAAAAGGAGGCGTTTCATGGAACGCGACCAAGCTTCTAAATTTATCAATGACCTTTTGAAATTGATGACCAGCCGCAATGGCTCGGATTTGTTTCTCACGGGAGATTTTCCACCTGCCGTGAAGGTCGATGGCAAGATCGCCAAGGTCTCGCCGCAGCCCCTCACCGCTGCGCACACACTGGCTCTTGCTCGCTCGATCATGAACGACAAGCAAGCCGCTGAATTCGAACGCACGAAAGAATGCAATTTCGCGATTGCGCCGCCCGGTGTAGGCCGCTTTCGCGTTAACGCTTTCATTCAGCAAGGCAAAGTCGGCATGGTGTTGCGGGTGATTCCGCAAGTCATTCCCACCATTACCGCGCTCGGTCTGCCGCCAGTGCTCTCAGAGATGGTGATGACCAAGCGCGGCCTGATGATTTTGGTGGGCGCCACCGGCTCAGGCAAGTCCACCACGCTGGCTGCGATGATTGATCATCGCAACGAAAACTCTTACGGCCACATCATCACGATCGAAGACCCTGTGGAATTTGTGCATCCACACAAGAATTGTGTGGTGACGCAGCGCGAAGTAGGCCTCGACACAGATTCATGGGAATCCGCACTGAAAAACACGCTGCGCCAAGCGCCCGATGTCATTTTGATGGGCGAGATTCGTGATCGCGAGACGATGGAGCATGCCGTGGCTTTCGCAGAGACAGGGCATTTGTGTATGGCTACGCTACATGCCAACAGCGCCAACCAAGCGCTCGACCGCATCATCAACTTCTTCCCCGAAGAGCGCCGCACGCAATTGCTCATGGATCTCTCGCTTAACCTCAGAGGCTTGGTCTCGCAGCGCTTAGTGCCCAAGCAAGACGGCAAAGGCCGATTTGCAGCTGTGGAGATTTTGATCAACACGCCTTTGATTTCAGATTTGATTTTCAAAGGTGATGTGGCTGAGATCAAAGAAATCATGAAGAAGAGTCGCAATCTGGGCATGCAAACTTTTGATCAAGCTTTGTTTGACGGTTTTGAAAACAACCAGATCACCTTTGAAGACGCACTGCGCAATGCCGACTCGGTTAACGATCTGCGTCTGCAAATCAAGCTTCATTCCCAGCGTGCCAAGACGACTGATCTTGCCGCCGGTACGGAAATGTTTGCCATCGTTTAAATTATTTTTTTCTTGGTTCTTATGTCATCTATCAACGCGAAAACCTACGAATCCATCGCTGCGCAAAAAATCGCCTTTCTAGGCCTCGGCGTGATGGGTTATCCAATGGCAGCACATCTTGTCAAAGCAGGGCATCTCGTCACGGTGTACAACCGCAGCGCTACAAAAAGCGAAGCATTCTGCGCAGAATTTATCGGGGCTCAACGCGGCTTGACACCTAAAGAAGCGGCAGACGGTGCAGATATTATTTATTGCTGCGTGGGCAATGATGATGACTTACGCAGCGTAGTTTTGGGAGAGCATGGTGCATTTTCTGGAATGAAACCAGGCGCTTGTTTTGTTGATCACACCACAGCATCAGCCAACGTCGCACGCGAGCTTTATGCGGCAGCGAAGGCCAAAGGCTTGCATTTCGTTGATGCGCCGGTCTCGGGCGGTCAAGCTGGCGCACAAAACGGATTGCTGACCGTCATGTGCGGAGGTGATCAAACAGCCTTTGATGTAGCCAAGCCTGCTGCAATGGCGTTTTCAAAAGCGTTCACGCGCATGGGCGAAGCAGGCAGTGGCCAGTTGACTAAGATGGTCAATCAGATTGCAATTGCGGGTTTGGTGCAGGGCTTGTCGGAAGCTATTGCGTTCGGCGCGAAGGCGGGGCTGGATGTGAATCTCGTTTTGGATGTCATTGGCAAAGGCGCAGCACAAAGCTGGCAGATGGACAACCGCGGCAAGACGATGGTGGCGGACAAATTTGATTTTGGTTTCGCTGTGGATTGGATGCGGAAAGACTTAGGCCTCGTGCTTGATGAAGCCAAGCGCAATGGTGCGCGGCTGCCTGTGACGGCGCTGGTGGATCAGTTTTATTCTGACGTGCAGCAGATGGGTGGCAAGCGCTGGGATACGTCTAGCTTGATTAAGCGGTTGAAGTGATTTTCTGCATCGCTTTTAATTCAGTAGCGCTTCACGCAGTATCTGCAAGCGCTAGAGCCCAAAAACACTTCAAATTACCAGCCCAGCATCAAGCGCAGCGGTAGATAGACAGCCATACCGCCAATGATGCA
>JAYSRZ010000236.1:0-13753 GCA_043720775.1 Variovorax sp.
TTTGCGAATCACATACAGCTTGCGCTCCAGCGCATCGGGCACGGTGATGTCTGCACCCCGGCCAATGAAAATCTGGCGAATGATCGGCTCTTTCTCGCGGACGAAGGGGCTCATCGGCATGGTCTTATTCACCGGCACATCGCGCCAGCCCAGCACCACTTGGCCTTCCGCCTTCACAGCGCGCTCTAGCTCCTGCTCGCAAGCCAAGCGAGAGGCATGCTCTTTCGGCAAAAAGATGATGCCCACGCCGTATTCGCCCTGAGCTGGCAGCTCAATGCTGAGCTTGGCCATCTCTTCCCGATAAAAATCATCCGGCAACTGAATCAGAATCCCCGCGCCATCGCCACACAGCTCATCCGCACCCACTGCGCCCCGATGATCCAGATTCTCAAGAATTTTCAGGCCATTTTGCACAATCGCATGCGATTTCGCCCCCTTTATATGCGCCACAAAGCCCACACCGCAGGAATCTTTTTCCTGCGATGGCATATACATGCCGTGTTCGCCAGCTGCCGCGATTTCTTTGTCCAGTGCACCCATGCGCTTCTCCATCTATTCAAAAAGGAAACGTATTATATTGCGTTGCAGCATCGCTGACGCACAAATTAATTGGGGTCAGAACCCAATTAATTTAACTTGCTTTGCTACTTTTTAATAATCGGGGACATATTAAAAATTGTTGATTTTATTCAGGTTTTTCAAAGATTTGGTACCAAACGGCCGCCCTGCTTTGCTTGCATGAAGGCGTTTTTCAGTTTTTTTCTCTAAATTCGATACAAACTCATCGTCGCCCAGAGCATGGTTTTTCAGCAAGGTTTGGGTGATTTGAGTAAGTTGGTGCGCCGTCAAACCCGCATGAACCAACTCTTGATAAGCTTTCTCGCGCGAGAAAGGTGTGTTGCCCAGATTGAAAAAATGCGGATGCGGCGTGATCAAGCGATCAGACAGCCCACCCGAGTAATGCGCAAAGCTGCTCCAAGCAAAATCCTGCGGTTGCGCCACCATCTGCGCACGCACGGGATTCAAATCGATATATGCCATACACGCCAAAAGATAGCGCTCACTCTGCACCAAAGCACTGCGAAACCTGCCTTCAAACAATGTGCCCGAGCGAGCCTGCCGCTTGTTAAACCGCAGCACATAACTGCGCCCGATCTGCTGCATCATCTTTGACAAACCCTCCTGCGTGCTCGGCGTGAGCAGCAGATGCAAATGGTTGTCCATCAACACATAGCTGTGAATCGCCACCGCATGCTCGCGCGAAGCCTCAAAGAGCAGCTCTAGCATTTCGCGGCGATCCGCATCCGTGGCAAAAATCAATTGATGATTGTTGCCCCGCTGAATCACATGATAGGTGTAGCCCGGAAGAGCCGTGCGCGCTTGTCTTGCCATGCAGGCAGTTTAGCCAAATTAATTGGGTTCTGACCCCAATTAATTTCAGTGCCGCTTATCTGCTTTCCATGTGCCGCCGTAGCGGTAAGAAGGGCTGGTCTCGACTTGTTTGCGACACGCAGGGCAAATCAGTTTCCATACACCTGATGAATCTGTGATCACGCGATACAGCGTGTCGCTGATATTTTGGCAACACGCGCAAGCCTTAACGCGAGAGCGCGTTGGTTGAGGCACGATCAATATTCAAACGAAGCGGCTTGGCTGCCCAACGATGCGCTTGGCCAGCTCATCGAGCAAGCCAGAGGTAACTTGCCCTGAGGGATAAACGATATTGTCAATCGCAAACTCTTCCACATTCGAGAGGCGAAACGCAATCTGGCCTGTGTCTTGATCGGGAATGAGCGTGACTGAGCCGCGCGATTGGGTTTGGTATTCAAAGACGTAGGCTTGCAGCTTGTTCGTCTCAGGGTGGCGCTGCTCTTTGCGGTCGTGATTGATGTGGCCGAAAGACAAGCGCTTGCTCACGCGCTCCAGATCGGGCGGGAAATTCACCGTCACGCTGTGCGTAGCGACTTGCCCTGTGGCGGGCAGCAAATCCCAGCCCATGCCGATGGTGTCAAACATTTCTTTGCCGCGATGCATTTTCTTGCGCGAATCGCAGCGAAAGCTCAGCATCTGCATCTGTGGAAACGGCGCTTTTCCATCGAGCGAATAGCGCCCCGCAGCAGGCGGCTTGATCACATTGAGCTGGGCGCAGAAATCGCGCAGATAGTTCAGTGCAGTGATGCAGGCATTCTCTGTGGATAGGGTGACGGCGGCCAAATCTTGATGAAAGCCAGATTCTTGTTCGCGTACGATTTGCGCTTGATTTTTAAGCTGATTCAGAAAACTCATGGGTGGGCTCTGCAATATGATTCTTTTAATAAGATTCTAAATGCAGCTTCGGATAAACATCAGCCGTCGTAACATGGGTAAGCACTATGTTTTAGTTATTTTTTTAAGTGATTTCGGCATTTCCGACCGTATTACCTGCGTAGAGTGCTATTGAATCAGTAGCGAATTGGGTTGCACTGGCTGCATGTTTGTAGATGAGTCGTTCAATCTGCGCCAACTCTGTTCGGCGAAGCGATCTGTCATGCCAGCAATGTAGTCAGCAACAGCGCGGGGCAGATCTGTTTGCTGCGCGTAGGCTACTGGTATCAGGGCTGGTTTTTGCAGATAAGCTGCGAATAGCTCGCGCACCATATCTTGAGCTTCGTCCATCTTGGTGATGACTTGGGTGTGGCGATAGAGATACTTGAAGAGCCAGCTTTTGATTTGCTTGACTTGGCTGGATAGCTCAGGAGAAAAGCTCACCAGCGGTGGTGCTTGGCGCACGGCTGTTTCTGTTTGAATGTCATGCTCAACGATGCGCTTTCTTGTTTGATCAATCACGTCAAACACCTGCGAGGAAAGTAGGCGACGGATGATCTCAGAAAGCAAGCGGCGGCCTTGAAGCTCTGGATATTCCATGCAGACTTGCGAATGGAAACGCTCAAACAATTCGAGCTCACGCAAAGCCTCCATCTCAATCAAACCAGAGCGAATGCCATCATCAATATCATGCGCGTTGTAGGCCATCTCGTCGGCCAGATTAACGAGCTGCGCCTCCAAAGAAGGCTGCTGTTTGGCGATGAAGCGATGCGCCACGCCGCCTCTCTCCTGCGCCTCCAATCGCAAAGCATCTTTGGCCGAGCAGTGCTTCAAAATGCCTTCGCGCGTGGCAAGCGTGAGGTTCAATCCATCGAAATCGGGGTAACGCTCCTCTAGCGAATCAACCACTCGCAGGCTTTGCAAATTGTGCTCAAAGCCTCCGTGGCCGGGCGCGAGTTCGCGCAGAGCAGCATTGAGTGCGTCTTGCCCCGCATGACCAAAAGGCGTGTGGCCGAGATCGTGCGCGAGCGCCATCGCTTCCACCAAATCTTCATCCAGCCCCAGCGCCCGCGCCATCGAGCGCGAGAGCTGCGCCACTTCCAGCGAATGCGTCATGCGCGTGCGAAACAGATCGCCTTCGTGATTCAAAAACACCTGCGTTTTGTAAACCAAGCGGCGAAACGCTGTGCAGTGAACGATGCGATCTCTGTCGCGTTGGAAATCACTGCGATGCTCATTCGAGGCGCCCGAAGGCTTCTCAGTATGCAAGCGGCTGCGCATGAGAGCAGACTGTGTTGCGTAGGGCTTAAGAAGATGCATTTTTTAAGAGAAATCGGCACTTAGCCGTTATAGATACTGCGTGAAGTGCTACTGAATTAATAGTATGGGTCGTGCTGTAACGCAAGGCTAGTTCAACTGACTCGCATCATCTCGAAGCCATATTGGAATATCTCGTTTGCCATGCAGCACACGCCATACATCAATGCAGTCTGCTTGCTCAAAATAAAACACCAAATATGGAAATCGCTTGCAGCTCCAAAATCTCAAGCCGGGAAGATTCAGGCTATGTGCATATCTTGGTGAGCCCGAGCTGGGGTGGCGTTGAATATGTCGAATGGCTGCTTCAAGCTCATCAATAAAAGCGAGCGCAGCCTGCAAGGCGTCTTGCTCGACGTAATACTGTACTGCTTCTAGCGCATCTTGCTCAGCAAGCGCGCGCCGGATAATTGGCTTGAGCTTCACTTCACTTTTGAGAGGACGGCTGCATGAGCAATTGATTGGCGCAAGCCATCAAAGTAAGCCGCATCGAATTCACCCATAACGGGCGAGCGAGCTCCTGCAAGCAGCAAGCCACGCAATTGTTTGCGTTCCTGATCTTCACGAATCAAGTTGCGCATGTATTCGCTGGCCGTGCCGTAGCCGCCATCGGTGACTTGATCGTCAACATATGTCTTCAAGCCATCTGGCAAGGAAATATTCATAGTGCTCATGATTCGATCATACTATTTTGGCAAAATTTGGCAATTAGAGCGGTCAACAGCTGCGAAACATTCGTTCAGAGGCAGATGCGGTTTTGAGGGAGATTTTTATGCTAAATCGGCACTTATCCGGCATAGATACTGCGTGAAGTGCTACTGAATTAATAGTGACGATCATGCCATGCAAGAGGCTATCACATCGCGCACCATTCGCTCCGGTGCAGTGCGCAGCGTAGCGCGTCCGGGCGGATCAATCGTGATAAATCGAATCTCGCCGTTTGTAGCTTTCTTATCAATCTGCATCAATTGCAAGTAACGCCCTGCGACGTCCGCGCAGCCTTCTAGCGGAAGCGCAGGCGCTCGCGTCGGCAAGCCCGCCCGCTCAATCAACCGCGTCAGCCGCTGCACAAAAGCCTCATCCACAGTGCCCAGCTTGTGCGACAAATGCGCTCCCATCACCATCCCGCAGCCCACGCCCTCGCCATGCAGCCAAGCGCCATAGCCCAAGCCCGCTTCAATCGCATGGCCGAAGGTGTGGCCGAAATTGAGTATCGCGCGAATCCCGCCCTCCTTCTCATCCTCGCCCACCACCGCCGCCTTGATCTCGCAACTGCGCTTGACCGCATGCGCGAGCAGCGCCACATCTCCTGCGCGCAAGCCATCGATATTCGCCTCAATCCAGTCAAAGAAAACCATGTCGTAAATCGGCCCGTATTTGATCACCTCGGCCAGCCCAGCAGACATCTCGCGCGGCGGCAGCGTCTTGAGCACAGCCAAATCACACACCACCAGCTCCGGCTGATAAAACGCGCCAATCATGTTCTTGCCCAGCGGATGATTGATCGCTGTCTTCCCGCCCACGCTCGAATCCACCTGCGCCAGCAGCGTGGTGGGCACCTGCACAAACGGCACCCCCCGCATATAGCAAGCCGCCGCAAACCCGGTCATATCGCCTACTACGCCGCCGCCAAGCGCAAAGAGCGTGGTTTTGCGGTCTGCGCCTGAGCCGAGCAGCTGATCAAAAATCGTATTGAGCGTCTCCCAGCTTTTGAACTCTTCGCCATCGGGCAGCAAGAGCGTCTGCACGTTCGGATAGCGCGTTTGCAAAGCGGCGTTCAGCTGCGCCGCGTACAAAGGCGCAACAGTGCTGTTCGTCACAATCAAAGCGCTGCTCGCTTTGGGCAGCTTGGCATAAGTGCTGGCATCACCCAGCAGACCAGAGCCAATCTGAATAGGATAAGAACGCCCTTCGAGGCTGACTTGGACGGTGTGGAGAAGCTTGGCTGAATTGGGCATGGCTCTATTGTCGCAAACCTGAGGTGCTGCCTGCATTCAATCGCATATTCTTATGCTGCATTGACTGGCAAATCACATTCAGCCAAACTCAGTCTATCGCTTGAGCGCTTGCTTGAATTGAGGCACAAACATGGAACAGAACCTAAAAACTGGTGAATCACAAGATTCGCTCACCCCTTCAACGCGCTTACTTCAATCAAAGCTCGGTATACCACCCGAACTGAGACGGTTGACATCATCAGAAATCGAATTGCTGATTCGTAGCAAACAGGAGTTGGCTGAACAAGCGTTTGCAACGATCACACGCGCTTCGACGTATAAAGTGCGGGCGGCTGCTTAAGCGCTCATTTCTCTCTACCGCTTCGCCTTCGCACTACTCACTCACCTGCCATGTGACGTGCCAGGAAAAGCCTACTACTATCTTTAAGATGAAATCTTTCAAGATCGCTGATCTCAAAAAAATTAATGAAATGCCTAGCGATGACTCACAGGCTTGGCTAGTTGGTGCTGAAGACTCATTGAATTTTCTGAAGCAAAGTTCCAATAGCGATGACATCGTCATCTTCGCTAGTGGCAAATGCGTACTAATTCATGGCGTATTAGCCCCATCAGAAAATCTCACATCACCCGACGGCGAGGACTTGCAATACAAAAATCCCCCAATGCTAGATGACAGTTGGGCTATTCAAAAAGTCTGGGGCGGCGGAGAAGAGCACCGTATGTACCTTGAAGCACCACTTAGCTCTACTAGCAAATCCTTTCAAGGCGGAGAAAAGCTGATCTTTAAGCGATCATTTATGGGGGTTAGCAACGCTCCTTATTCGATTGAATTGAGCCAAAAGCTAATTCACAGCTTAAATTTGCACTACATGCCAGAGCGAACTGCCTATTGCAGATTAGATTCGCGCGGTGACTTTGATGACATTATCAAGATTACTCAGCTAGACAAAGACAGTACTTGGGATTACATAAATGTAGTCACTATCAGACGAAAAGAGCTTGATACCTATATGGCTCTCACAAACACATGCTTAGTATTAAGGTTTGACTTCACTCGCGTGAGATGGGGTAACTTTGCTGACTGGGGCGAGATAGATCGCTACAAGCGTGACACACTTGATCTTTTTTATCATGGCGGAACTAGCAGTCAGGGCAGCTTTTGCAATGGTGCATTCATAGTCCGACCAAGGATGACTGTTAATGATTTAGTGCAAGAGTGGAAAAATGAAGACAACAGCATTGACAGACACTATGCAACATTCAAAATTCATGACCGCAAGAACGATATAAACGCCGAAACGTCGTGTGCACCTGAATTTCTCTCAAACTATTTTCAAGATTCTGAGTTGCCTTGGGAGATCTCACCTGCATTCTTTCGACCAGAGGTGCTGCATAGATTTAAGGCCGACTCAGAAAAGTACACACTCGAAGACAGAAGCATTGGTTGCCGCAATGCTTGGTATCTAAAAACCTACGACATCAACGAAGCTGGTCAGGTGCATACGTATATCGGGTATTTGGCCGATCTGCCTTACGAAGAGCAGCTCTACTGGCAGTCCTTCAATGAGTGGCCTAAGGCATCTATCTCGGCGCGAGCACACCAAACAGATATTGTGGGTAGCTGGGATGAAACGTATGAACCGCTTTCAAAACTAAAGCATACGGTCTCGCTAATGGATGGAGCTCCGCCAGACTGGTGGAAACCTCGTGGAGAAACCCTGAGTGACGCCGTTCGGTATCCCGCAACTGATTCCACCAAAGAGTGGGCAGACGAGATACTTGCTCTAGATCAATTTCTCGTGGAAGGTTTTCTGGTTAAACCTCTGCGAGCAATTGCTATGACTGATGGTCGGACAATTGAGCAGAGTTGGGGTTCATTGCGCGTCCTACAAGAGGCTTTGGTAGCACGTAAATGCACTGAGGAGCTCGCTAAATCGCTAGTACTCCCGTTGCAGAAACTTCATACTTTGCGTACAGAAGTCCGAGGGCATGCCACAACTGAGAAAAAAATGAAGGCTGAATCGGAAGCACGAACGAACTTCGGTACATTCCGAGCACACTTTATTCAGCTAGTCACGGATTGCGAGAAGGCTTTGAATGAAATACTGACAAAACTAGATGTCAACTTAAAGCGCTAGTCCTAAAGCGTTTAGATATCAAGTAATCTTGATAAAAATCGGCACTTGGCCGGCATAGATATTGCGCCAAGTGCTATTGAATTAAGAGTAAATAGCGTTAATCTAATTATCTCAATCCGCCGCGTGATGGGTCTGAAAAAGACGAGGCCTTTCTCAGTCGAGCGCGGCCAGCCAAATACAGAACGCTACAAAAGACAAGCAGATCGCAGCTTGCGGGTAAGAGCGCCCAACAAGAAAGGCATCGGGTTTTTCGGGCACGTCACGCGGCAGGTGAGCGGGTGGGGCGAAACTTGTTCCAGACACGCCACGCCAATAGCGAGCCAAGGATGGCCGCGTACACAAACACCTCAGTGAAATTATTTTTCCCCGCGCGCATCCAGAAGAAATGTAGCACGGCGAGGATGGCAATCACGTAAACCAGCTTATGCAGCATTTGCCAACGCTTTGCGCCTAAGGTTTTGATGGCGCGGTTGAATGAGGTGAAGGCGAGCGGGGTGAGCAGGAGGAAGGCAGAGAAGCCCACCAGGATGAAGGGGCGTTTGGGGATGTCTTCGATGATGTCTGTGAGGATGAAGCTCATGTCAAACCAGCTGTAGGCCAGCAGGTGGAGCAGGGCGTAAAAATAGATGAAGAGGCCGAGCATGCGGCGGAATCGGGCGAGCTGGGGGGTTTTGCTGATCGTGCGCAGCGGTGTGACGAGCAGGACGAGGCAGAGCAGGCGCAGCGTCCAATCGCCGGTGAAGCGGGTGATGTATTCGGTGGGGTTGGCACCGAGATTGTTGGTGATGATGCCGTAGATAAGCCACGCGAACGGAATGAGGCATGCTATGAAAACAATAGCTTTTGACGCAGGGCGCAGAAGGGCTGCGCGGCTAAACAGCATAAAATTCTCTAGTAAAACTTCTTCAAATCCATGCCTGCATACAGCTGCCCAACCTGCGCTTCATAGCCGTTAAACATCAGCGTTTTGCGTTTCTTGGCGAAGATGCCGCCTTCTTCGCCCAAGCGGCGCTCGGTGGCTTGGCTCCAGCGGGGGTGATCTACGTTGGGATTCACGTTGCTGAAGAAGCCATATTCCTGTGGGCCGGCTTTGTTCCACGACGTACGGGGCTCTTTTTCTGTGAAGCGGATTTGTACGATGGATTTGCCGCCTTTGAAGCCATATTTCCAAGGCGACATGAGGCGCAGCGGCGCGCCATTTTGATTGGGCAATACTTCGCCATACATGCCGAAGGCGAGCATGGTGAGAGGGTGCATCGCTTCATCCAAGCGCAGCGCTTCGACGTACGGGAAATCGAGCGAGCCGTTGCGCAAGCCGTTCATGTGCTTAGGGTCTGCGAGCGTGATGAATTCGATGTATTTCGCGTTGCCCATGGGCTCGACTTTTTTGATGAGCTCTGCGAGCGAATAGCCCACCCAAGGCACAACGATGCTCCAGCCTTCAACGCAGCGCATGCGGTAAATGCGCTCTTCCATGGCAGAGAGTTTGAGCAAATCTTCAATGCCCATCTTGCCGGGCTTTTTGACCAAGCCGCTGATCTCGACATTCCAAGGCTTGGTTTGCAACGTGCCAGCGTTTTTTGCAGGGTCGGCTTTGTCTGTGCCGAATTCGTAGAAGTTGTTGTACGTTGCCGCGTCTTTGTAATCGGAGATTTTTTCCATCACATTCGCGCCACTGACTGCGCTTTTACCACCAGGGAGCTTGGGCAAAGTGCCTTGCTGCATGGCGCGTGCATCTCGCGCGGCTATTGCTGCAAGCGCCGCGCCTGCTGCACCCGTCCCCCAGAGTTTCAGCAGATCGCGGCGGCCTTCAAACGCTGCACGCGGCGTGATCTCGCTAGATACTTGATGATTGAAGCCGTTGGCGTGTGTCTTGATCAACATGGAAAATCTCCTGATGAGTATCTAGTCGGCTAGCGGATCAGATGCTTACAACGTGCCGTAGCTGTGCAATCCAGAGAGGAACATGTTCACGCCCAAGAAAGCAAAGGTGGTGACCGCGAGGCCGACCAGTGCCCACCAAGCCGCCACCGTGCCGCGCAAGCCTTTCATGAGGCGCATGTGCAGCCAAGCGGCGTAGTTGAGCCAGACGATCAGCGCCCAGGTTTCTTTCGGATCCCAGCTCCAATAGCCGCCCCAAGCTTCTGCTGCCCAGAGCGCGCCGAGCACGGTGGCGATGGTGAAGAAGGCGAAGCCCACGGCGATGGATTTGTACATCACATCATCTAAGATTTCATAGCTGGGCAGCTTGGCCGCGATGCGCTTTCTAGCCATCAAGATGCCCGCAATGATCAAAGCGGAAATGCCGAAATACACGAGCCAATAGCTTGATCCGCCAGCAACTTTAGATGAGCGAAACACAATCGGCTCAAAGCAAAGCACCACACCCAGCAGCCACAGCGGCGCGAGCTTGTACCATTTCGTCTCGGTGGCTTGCTGTTTGATGAGATAGGCAAAGGCCACCATCGCCGCCAAGGCAAATGTGCCATAGCCCACGAAATTGGCCGGCACATGCAGCTTCATCCACCAACTCTTGAGCGCAGGCACCAGCGGCTGAATCTCATGCGCACCTTTGACCAGCGCATACCAAAGCAAAAATCCCACCGCCGCGCTGATCACCAGCATTACAAATGCGCCGAGCGCTTTCGTCTCGTATTGCTCTTCGTAGTAGAGATAAAACAGCGTTGTCATCCAGCAAAACAACACAAACACCTCATACAAATTGCTCACCGGAATATGGCCAATATCGGGCCCGAGCAAATGGCTCTCATGCCAGCGCACCATCGTGCCAATGAGCGCCATCGTCACTCCGGCCCATGCGAGCTTGGAGCCGAGCCCTTCAAAGGCAGCAGTAGGTGATTTACTAAACACGCCCAGCCAATAAAACGCCGTACTCATGAAGAAGAGCACGCTCATCCACAAAATCGCCGATTGGCTGGAGAGGAAATATTTGAGCCAAAAGACTGTTTCGGCGCGCGCTAGATCACGCTGATAACTCGCAATGGCGAGCAAAGAAAAGAATGCGACGATAACAGCCAGCGCACGCAGCGGCTTCCAAAACCAACCGAGCCAGATCACGCAGGGCGCAAGGCCCACCAGAATCCATTTTTCATAAACGTCCATTGAGACGGCATGGCGAAAGAACGCATAGGCCACCCCTGCGGCAACGAGTAAAGCGAACATCCAATCACTGGTGTTGCGCTTGCTGAAGTAGCTTTCGTTGTAATTGATCGTGACTGTGTTCATGTTGAAGCACCTAACAATTTCGTTTTTAACATTTCAAATTCCTTGTCGCCGTCCATCGTCTTACGGTTGGTCGAGAGCGCCATTTGCGCTTTTCCTTGCGAGATCCACACCCACACACGCCGCTCGCGCACATACAGCATGGCAAATACGCCGAGGATCAGGAATAGACAGCCCGCATACACAATCCATTTGCCCGGCGCACGCGCAATCTGGAAGATGCTGGCTTGGACTTGGTTAAATTCTTTGAGCGTTAGCGCAAAGGGTGCAGGATAAAAATTGGCGTCTGACAAAGCCACCACCGCTTGCGCCATGAAGGCTTGCGTTTTATCGCTGGGCTCAAGCGCTTTTAAATTGGCCTTCTCGCGCGTGAGCTGCGCAAGCTCAAACAGCACGCCATTCAAAATGCGCACGAGCACCTCGCCTGCCTTTTCGCGCTCTGCGGGCGGCACGGCGCTTTCCATGAAATCGGCAATCGCCTGTAAGCCGCCGGCTTGCCTATCACCCGTTTTATCGCCCACTTTTTCAGCGCCTGCGAACAGGCCTAGCGCTCGACCTGCGGACACGGTAAGTTGCTGCGCCATCTCAGGCTTGGCCGGATCAACAGCCAGTTTAACGTAACGACGCACCGCTTCTTCACGCATGGCAGGCTCTTGCAGCGCAAGGCGCATGCGCGAGAAAGTATCGGGGCTGCCTTCAGCATCAGCGGGCACGCGCAGGTAGGAATATTGGTCACTCGTGTTTTTGCGCATCCCCCAAAGATAAATCGGCAGGCCCTCGCCTTTTTCGTCTTTGTCCAAGATCACGGGCAGCATGTAATTGTGAAATTCAGTAGCTTGGCCGGCAGCATCGCGCAATTTATAAACGATGCTTGGGCCAACATTTCGCAGGCCTTTGTCTTGCCCGAGCTTGTTGGCCGCGCCAAGATTTTTTTCAATCGACGATTGCAGATCCACCTTGCGGACATCTACGCCTGATCCACCCGATCCGCCAGATGCTGATTCGCCTTTGAAATTTTCTACGTTGATCACGCGCAGGCCAGTGTATTCAACGGTCATTTTGTCGGTCGTTATATCGCCACCAGCGTCACCTTTTTTGAGCTGCGATTGCCCGCCGATGCTGCCCTCCACGCTGAATGCTTTGCCCCCAGCGGCAAGCGGCACAGCTTGCAGCTTCACACCCGAGCCGCCATCGTCAAAGCTGGATTGATAAATCTCAATGCCTCGATGGCTCGCCGGGTGGTTTACCTCCACGCGGGCTTCTTTTTTCTCACCAGTCTCTTTGTCGGTGATGATGATCTCGCTGGCAAACAGCTTGGGCATGCCGGTGGAGTAATGCTCTACGATGAATTTTTTCAGTTCAATGGAAAATGGCAAATCTTGCAGCAACACGCCGCCGCTTTGATTGAGGATCGCGGTCGATGCGCTCGTGCCTTCGCTAACAAACATATTGCCGCGAAAGGCCGGGTTATTTGGCGGCAGGCGATGCTGCGCCGGTACTTCTGCAACCATGCCGCCACCAGAAAAAATAGTTTTCCCGCCAAACCATTGCTGCATGCGAATGAATAAATCGCCATCGAGCAAACCGCCGATGCACACCAGCACGATGGCGCTGTGGGCGGCGATGTAGCCGAGCTTATTGGCGCTGCCGGCTTTGGCCGCAATCATCACGCCATGGTCTCGCTGCTGCACTTTCACTTTCCAGCCGCTACCGGCGAGCTGGCGGGCCATGCGATCTGATGCGACTGATATGTCGTCTGCAATCGCCGCTTCAGCCTTATGCCCAAACGCTTGCAAACTTTTCTCGCGGATGCCTTCTTTGTAAATCTTTAAATCGGCAATGATTTTGGGTGTGTTACGCGTGATGCAGAGCGTGGTGGAGATCACCAAAAATGCCAAGATCAGCATGAACCACCAAGCGCTGTAAACCGTATTCAAATTCAACGCGCGAAACACATCCGCCCAAAAGGGCCCAAATTGATTGACGTAATTCGTCAGTGGCTCGCCTTGCTTGAGCACCGTGCCGATCACCGAGGCAATGCAGATCACCGTGAGTAACGAAATCGAAAAGCGCATAGAAGACAACAACTCGACTGCTGCACGCAGTGCGAGCGAGGGTGTTTTCAGGCGCATGCCGTGGGTGGAAACTGACATCTTTTATTTCAAAGGTTGATGCTGTATTGTCTCAAACGGGCAAGAAAAAAGCGGGTTCTCAATCGAGAAACCCGCCTGTTTTGAGCTTATTGCCAGCAAATGGTTCAGCTTGCCATTTAACGCAGGCCAGCAATGTAATCAGCCACAGCCTTGATCTCGCGATCATTGAGCTTGGCAGCTACACCCACCATGATGGCGTTATTTGCGCGGCCGCCATCTCGGTAGCCTTTGAGAGACGAGACGAGGTAGTCTGCGTGCTGGCCTGCCAAACGAGGGTTTTGCGCAGGCATGCCAGCGCCTGTTGGGCTGTGGCAGCCTGCGCATGCGGCGATTTGGCGGTCAGCAATACCGCCCTTGTAGATGCGCTCGCCAGCAGCCACCAAGGCCTTGTCTTTGGCGAACCCTGTTTTGTGTTTCTGGCTTGTGGCCCACGCAGCGATGTTGCGCATGTCTTCGTCAGAAAGCGTCGAGGCAAAGCCTTGCATGATGGCGTTTTTGCGCTTGCCGCTTTTGAATTCCACCAATTGTTTGTAGAGGTATTCAGGGTGCTGGCCAGCGAGTTTTGGATTCTCAGGCGAGCCTGAATTGCCATCCGCGCCGTGGCAAGAAGCGCAGATGGCGGCGTATTTGGCCGAACCTG
>JAYSRZ010000237.1:0-4601 GCA_043720775.1 Variovorax sp.
TCGTGGCGCATAAAGGCGGCGGGGAAGCGTTGTGTGCCGCCGCCACCTGCTGTTTCGATAGCGAGCTCTGCCAGCAAATCATCGGGCGCGGCGCTTGCGTTGCGCTCGCCCATTTCCTGCAAGCGCAGCTGGCGGCTTTTCTCAAAGGTGAGCACCACGAATTTGAAGCGGCTGTCCACGCCCTCAAAAATAGTTTTGCGGTTTTCAAAACAAAACAAGCCTTGAATCTGCGTTTGCCCAAAAAGCAGATCGCGCAGGCCTTTCGCGCCAAGATCGGTATAAATGCCGCTGGGAATCACGATGCCGCATTGCCCGCCTTCGCGCAGCAGATGAAAGCTGCGCTCTACGAAAAGCTTGTAGAGATTGATGTCGCTGCCCGTCTTCTTGCCGCCCACGATGGCGCTTTGAAACTTGAACTCGGGCGCGGCGCGAAACCATTGGCTCAGATGCGGAAAGCGGCTCTCATAAGCCAGCCAAGCTTCACGCACTTCCGAATCTTTCAAGAGCTTGCTTTGCTCTTTCTCAAACTCTTTGATGCTCATTTTGTTTTTACTGACCAGCGTGGAATGCTCGGCAAAAAACTCTTTGGCCTGTGGCTTGAACACTTCCCAAGGCGGATTGGCCAAAATGATGTCGAAGCCGCCTCGCCTCCCATCACGATCAAGCATGATCTTGTCAAACAAGTAGCCCCAGTGGAAAGGGGTTTGCGCATCAATGTCTGGCCGCTCGATGGCGCGCTTGATGGGTTTGCCGAGGTCTTTCTTCTTCTCATCCCAGGCGGCTTGCTCGAATTTCACGCCCGCTTTTTCAAATTCATCGCGCAGCATTTCGTTCATCACGGCGCTGGCGTCTTGCATCTCGGCATCAATATCGTTGCGCAGTTGGCTTAAGTTCACCACTTGGCCGAGCTGCTCGGCATGGTGGCGATAGGTATCGAGCTTGCGGTTTTTATCAGCAAGTAACTGGGCAAATGTGCGCGACTTGGCTTGTGCAAACAGGCTCATTTGCGTCATGCCTTGGTTTTTGCTGTCAAAGCGCGAGCCATCCACGCGCATGAAGCCTACCAATGAATTGCCGGGCAAGATGTTGAAATCAATATTGGGCAGGGGCTCCAAATCTTCTACCTTGCGCACGCTGCTGACCATGGCCAGAAATAGCCGCAGCTTGGCGATCTCGCAGGCTTCCTCCATGATGTCCACGCCATAGAGATTGTCTGTAACGATGCGGCGCTTGATGTAGTAGCCCACGCTGGGATGGTCTTTTTGAATGGCAGTGAGCCAATTTTTCAGCTCAGCGCTGGCATCGAGCTGGGCGCGGCCCACCACGGCGTAATACACGTTGATGAGAGTTTTGAGCGCAGCCACTAAGAAGGCGCCCGAGCCCACGGCTGGATCGAGGATGGTGATGCTGGGCAATACCTCGTTGACAAGCTTGAGCGCCGTGCGCGCATCCATGCGGGCGAGCAGCTCGGGCACGGAATCAAA
Source organism: Variovorax sp. (assembly GCA_043720775.1). Lineage (GTDB taxonomy): Bacteria > Pseudomonadota > Gammaproteobacteria > Burkholderiales > Burkholderiaceae_C > JANMDU01. Next base: position 1,485 of record JAYSRZ010000237.1, read on the forward strand.
TTTGATTTCTTTGATTCTCAGCTCAGGAATCGCGGGCTCGGCAATGCGCTCCAAAATGAGCTTTTCAATGCTTTGCTGCGCCAGATAGCCGGTGATCTCGGGGCGGGTGTAATACGCGCCGAAGGCTTTTTGGTTGATGTATTTCTCAAAGATGTAGCCCAGCACATCGGGGTTGATCTCATCGGCGCTGCCACCGGGCGTATCGTCCAGATGCCAAGTGAAGCTGGCGAAGAGACCAAAAATGCCTTTGAAAGCCGCATCTTTCACGCGCAACGTGATGCCCACGCAGAGCTGGCCTGCCTCATCCTGCTCTAGCTTATGCGGCAAGAAAAGGCCGCCATTAAGATACGGAATTTTGCCAGTGAGCTCGCGGGCTTGCTCGCTGCGCTCAGCTTCTGGTTTGGCAAAGGCCTCGAAGAATAAGGCTTTGAGGAAGACGGCGAAGAATTGATCTGCGCCAGTTTTCTTTGATATTTGCTCTGATTTTGATAGCGCTTCGCGCAGGTATTCTGCCGGCTGGAAGCCCTTTTAGCTTAAAAAACCCTTCTTTTGTAGAAACCAAACGAACATGAGCCGATTGAGCAAGACGCTGGCATACCAGCGCTTATCGCGCTCATTGGCGATGCCTTCGATGTGATCAAGCAGCGCCAGATGCTGCTCTTGATAGGCTTTGAAGAATTTCTTGGTGGTTTTATCGACATCGAGCGCATTGGCGATGCGCCGCGCGGCCTCCAACACGGAGAGCCGCCCATGGCCATCCAACTCCGAGAGTTCGACCACCATGGCTTGGAGCTTGCTGGCAAAGAGATCAACCGGCTGGCCGGCAAAGTATTCGTGGCGGCGGGCGATCAGGCGGGGTTTGCCAGTGTCGGCGCTTTTGTCTTTTTTGACCCAATACCAAAGGCTTTGGCGCGGTTTGTCTTGCTTATCCGTGAAGATCAGCAAGTTTTCAGCGTAGCTTTTATTGACGTGCTTCCAGATTCGCAGGCGCTGGCCTTCATCGGGCCAGCCATCCAGGCAAATTTGCAGCGCCACTACGCCGCCCAGCTCGGCCACCAAGCGCTGGGAAAAATGCAAGGCTTGCTCGCCTTCGCCCAAGCTCGCGGCCTGCCATGCTCTGCCAGTGGGCGCATGATTCCAGCCCAGCACGTTGACAAACAGAGCCGGGAAATCAAAAGCCTTGAGGTGCTTTTCAAAGGCGGGGAAATCGAGTTGGGCCATCGTGTGTTTTCGCGGGGTTAGAGGGCGTTATTTTTAAGGAGCAAAGGCGATAGAAATTTAATAAACTCAATAAAATCAAACACTTACCGATTTTTCTTTTTTGAATCAGGCGTTAATTGGGCGTTAGTTGGGCGTTAAGTCGGCATTATTGGGTCATTATCAGATGCCGCAAGGATGTAGTAAGTCCCTCGTTTTTCGCCTTGCTTGACCAACATCCCCGCCTTGACCCACGCATCCAACTTGGCCTTTGCCTGCTTTTCGCTCAAGCGGCAAAGTGTCATGACATCGCCTCTTTGAATGCGACCTTGCTGGCGCAATAAGTTTCTGACAAGCTCAGGCTGCTGCAATTCGTCAAACCCAACTTGTTGTGCGTATTCGTGGTTTTGCCCCAATTGCTTATACACCTGCCCACTGAGCGTGAACTGCCTGCCACGAGCTCGCCCATGCGCTGTGATCAGTCCCATTTCGGCCAGCGGTTCTAGCAAACGACTGGCTTGCACAACGCTGGTTTGAAGCACACCGGCCAGTTGCGTCGCTCCCATTCTTCTGTGTTCGCGCAGTTGAGTAAGAATTAATAATGTCTCTGCGGGTAAGGGCTGCCCATTTTGCCGTTGCTCTTCTTGCAGCACCATGCGCACAAAAGCCAGATCAGCAGGCTCGGTGCTAATACTGAGCTTCACGAGATCAGGCATGGATTGCGAGTAATCCGGCGCTGGCCGGCCAAAGCGCAGCAAGCTGGTGTAGATCATGTCCACACCACGCCCGGTTCTGTCAACCAGACCAAGCCGCTTGAAGGCATCGGCCAAAGCTGGGTTGCGTGGCCTAGGTTCGGTCGTGAGTAAATTGGAAAGATTGACCCCTTCGACGAAACCTCCGGGGTTGCTGATGGTGAGATCATCTTTTTGCCAGCACACGCGCACGGGGCCTGGGCGCGCGTAGTCGCGGTGAACCAAGGCATTGTTAATGGCTTCGCGCAGCGCATCTGTCTCAACCCGAGCAATACCGATGCGAAACAAGCCTTCGTTGAATTCTTGCTCCGTGTTCACGCCCCGTGCAAGCAGATCGAGCCATTCAACGATTTCAATCAACGCTGCGCGTGAGCCTTCATTTACCTTCACACGCGTGCCATCCATCACTTGAAACAGCACCTCATGCGTGGGCACGAGGGTGCGCAAGCGATCGGTGCGGCCAATCAGCAGCATGCCCAGCAGGGTGGGTATGCGCTTGCCTTGGTGGGTGACGGTCAAAGACAAAGCGCCATCAAGCTGCTCATCGTTCAGGCCAGCCAATGATTTATCGCTGCGCGGGTTATTGGCAATGATTGCTTTGAGGCGGGCGCGTTGCAACTCATCAAAATCTGCCAGTGTGGCATCTGCCAAAGGCTCTGCGGACATGTCCATCAGGCGGAAATCTGCACGGCGGCTGGCGTATTCATGCGGCAGGAAGGGAACGCACTCAGGCTTGCCATTGCTGCCGATACGCCTGCGCTTGATCAGGCCATCGCTGCGGGCAACAATAGCCGTGCTTTGCGGAACGGTGATGATCAACACACGCAAATCATTGACTTGTATGAGTTCGGCGCGAACGGACAAACCGGGCGAAGTGCGGTTGGCAATTAAGGCCGCGATTCCCGTGACTTGCTGAGGTCGATCAAGATGCAGCCCAGTGATTTGGCCATCATCCTCAACGCCAAGATACAAGCTGCCACCCTGCGCATTCGCTAAGCAGATCACCGCTTCAATGAGATCCCCATCAGGCAACTTGTTTTGATCACTTTTGAACTCAACGTCGATGGCTTCATGGGCTGGTATCACTGGCATAGCGCCTCCACGGGGAGCAAGCCCATCGAGCAGACCACGCGCGGCTCGCGGAGTTTGGCATCGTCTTCTGTGTAGG
>JAYSRZ010000238.1:0-4600 GCA_043720775.1 Variovorax sp.
CACGGTGTGGCGCTCGGATAACTTGATCTCGCGCCTGGGGTGCAAAAACAAAGGCAACGAGACGCGGCTTTTCTTCGCGCCGTCACCCACCGGGTTCAGAACGCGATGCTGCGTGCTCGGGTAAAAACCACCGCTGGCTTCTTCGAGCATGTCGCCGATGTTGACAATCAGCAGGCCGAAATCTGAAGGCGCGTCGATCCACACACCATCTGTGCCCATCACTTGCAAGCCGGGCTCAGTGGCGGCGGGCAGTATGGTGAGCAGGTTGATATCGGTGTGCGATGCGGCGCGAATAGAATCCGGTTCTTGCTGCCCCGTCAAAGGTGGGTAGTGAAGCACGCGCAGCAAAGTTTCTTCGCAGCCATCAATCATGCTCGCCAGAGGGATGCTGTATTTCGCGCGGATATCGGGCGGCGAATTGTCTTCTACCCATTTGAGCAAAGTGGCAGCGAGATCTTTGCCTTCGTCGTAATAGCGCCGCGCAGCGTCGCTTACCTCTGCGGGATAGCGGCCCCACGGGAAGAGATGGAAAAATTCTTTGAAATCGCGGATGTCGTTGCCCTTGGCCGTCTCGCTGACTGCGGTGGAGAAATGGCCGTCAAGTTTGTCTGGATTCCACGCATATTTTTTTGCGTCACCTGATTGGAAGAAAGCCAGCCATTCAGCGTAAATGCCATGCACCAAATCACTGGAGAGCGGATGATTTTTTAAGACGCCGAAGCCTGTGCGATGCAAGCTTTCGCAGAATGCCTGAGGGGCGTCAGGCGAGGTGAAATCAACGATGGGTAATGTGATGTTGGTGATGGGATTCATAAGCATCCTAATGAGTTAACCAAGTGGACATCAAGGTGTCTTCAAAGACGCTCATGACGGCGGGCACATTCACGGTCATCGCTGCTTGAGACAACGGCACCTCTGCGCCAAAACCGCTCTGCGGATAAGCAATATCTAGGCGATCATGAAGAATCGTCTGCCCTTGCGCAATGCCTTCGCTCGCGCATCGCAGGCGACCTCGCATGAATGTAAACAATTCGGGATGCAAGAGCGCGATGAAAGCGAGCACATCATGGCCGAAGCAGCCAGGGTTGGTTTTCAAATCGGGATAGCGCGTGGCGTAAAAATTGGCGTAAAAGCGCACAGCATGCACAAGCGTGTCGGTGAGCGGATGCTGGTGATGCGCAGCGATTTTTTCAAACAACGAGACCGGCACGACGACTTCGTAGGTCACGTCTAGGCCCACCATTGTGAGATCAAAGCCGGCGGTAAACACAGCATCAGCTGCATGCGGATCATTCCAAATATTGGCTTCGGCCACGGGAGAAACATTGCCACCTACGCGCACTGCGCCGCCCATGAGAACAACGCTTTTGATGAGCTGCGGCAGCTTGGGCTCCTGCTTTAATGCAGCGGCAATATTGGTGAGCGGGCCGACAGGCACGAGTGTGATTTGGCCAGGCTCTGCGCGGGCGCAATCGACGATGAATTGCGCTGCGCTGCGTTTGTCGGCTTTTGCGCCAGATGCTGCAGCGCGGGAAGATAAATTGCCCAAACCATCTGCGCCATGAATGAAATCTGGCGGGGCTTCAGCATGTTTGACCCAAGGCTTCGCTGCGCCTTGCGCTATAGCGATCTTGCGGCCTGCAAGCTGAGTGAGATAAAGCGCATTCGTCGTGGCTTGCGGCGCGGTAACGTTGCCAAATACAGTCGTCATGCCCACGAGCTCAATGCGCGGATGCGCCATGGCAAAGCACAAGGCCATCGCATCATCAACACCTGGGTCGGTGTCGAAAATGACGCGGTGTTTGGGCAAATTATTTAAAGAAATAGTCATGAAAAGTAATTGCTCGCGGATGTTAATGTGCATTCTTCATGAATGCCAACACCTCTGCGCGGGATGGAATACTACTCTGTGCGCCCAGCTTCATGCAAGCCAAAGCCGATGCAGCGCTGGCCTCGTTTAGAGCGTGTTGCATCGCAATACCACGAGACAGCGCTGCGACCAGAGCGCCGCAAAATGTATCTCCAGCGGCTGTCGTGTCCACCACATTTATTTTGTAAGCGCTTTGTTGCAGTACGTGGCCTTGATGCCAAGCTAAGCAGCCCTTTGCGCCCAGTGTGACGATGACATCTTTTAAAGCATGCTGCTTGGCCAAGCGCTCAAGCTGAGCCAACACGTCATATTTTTCATCACCGATTGCGCCTGCCAACCTAGCCAATTCGCCTTCGTTCACGATGAGGATATCGATGCATTGCAAAAGCTCAACCGGCAGAGCGCGAGCAGGCGCCGCATTGAGTACGACTTTTGCGCCTCGCGCGCGCGCGGCTTTTGCAAAAGAAAGCACGGTGGGCACAGGCGTTTCCAGTTGCATCAGTAGATGCGAGATATGCAAATGCGCAGGCCAATGCTCGGGCTGTAAATCATCATTCGCACCGGGTGCAACCGTGATGGCATTTTCTCCTTCATCGCTCACGCAGATGAAGGCTGTGCCAGTTGGATTTTTGCTGCGCACGGTGTGCAGTTGCACGTGAGCAGCGGTCAACGATGAAAGCAAAGGTTTGGAAAAATCATCATCACCCAACGCACAGAGCATTGCTGTGGGCGCACCTCCGGCGTGAGCGCAAGCCACCGCTTGATTCGCACCTTTACCGCCGGGAAAGGTTTGAAAATCGCGTCCCAAAACAGTCTCGCCCGGCGAAGGAATTTGCGCCGCACGGACGACGAAATCTAAATTGGCAGAGCCTGCAACGAGGATCATGGCTTGTCCTTTTAATATTTAAGGCGTTTTGAGTACTTGGCCTTTATATAGTGTGCGTCAAGTGCTACTAAAATCATAGCGGTACGCACATTAAACACCGAGCACAGTATGCGCCCATTGTGGCAATGGTTGATACAAAATGCGCGTGTTTTTTTTCTCGCATGTGGCCACGAGCTTGTGGCTGCCCGGCGTGATGTCAAAGCTATCGTGAAGCAGCGCAGCATCGGCTATGCACACAGCTTGCGAGAGCAGGGCGAGTGTGCGCGGATAGCGCGCCAAGATGCGATCTGCCGGTACGTTATGGCCGCCTTCTTTCACGCGCTGGCTGACGCGAGCGAGCAAACGCTCAGGCTGATCGAGCGCGACGACAAGCAGCAAGACGAAGAAACCGCTTTTCTGTGCGTCTTGAATCAAGCTGAGTTTGGATTTATGCGAAAAAACAGTTTCGCTCACAAAGCTTTTGCTTTCTAAAAGCAATTGCGCTCGCTTGTTATCGGCCCAATCTCGCGCAGCTTCCGAGCGTTTAAGTGGATCACTGATGTGTTGTAAATGTCCAGCTTCATGCAGATCGGCATTAACGAACTCAGCGTCCGCCGCAATTTTTCCAGCGGCCTTTAAAGCTTTGTACAGTGTGGATTTGCCAGCGCCGTTGGGGCCGGCGAGCAAGTAAAAAACCGGACGATCCAAGACAAATGAACCGATAAAAGCTTAAGCAACCAAACGATAAGCTTGCGCGGCGTTGCCTGCAATCGCATTGCGAACATGTTGCGCAAGTTGCCCGCTGGCATCAAAGGCCACAAAATCAGAGAGCAAGGCCTGCGCCTGCGATGGCTCAGCTTTGGGTGTGAGCGCTTGGCTGGCCTCGCGCGCCGTGAGCCCGCCATCTTCCACCGCTTTGCCCAGCATGGCCCAATATTCAATTTGCCCGGCCGTGGAGCGGCGCATGGCAATGGCGGTTTGGCGCGCTTCGATCACGAGGGCGCTGGGGAGCTTGACAGAATTGAAGTTGGCTGCGAGAGCGGACATATCGGACTCCTGAACAACAAATGATGTCATTCTAGGGGTTTTGGCGAAAAGTGGCAATATGCGCCATAAATTCTTCTAAAAACAAAAAATGGCGAATTATCATATTTAGTGCCAAACAGGATAATTATGCAAATTGGCGCATTTATTGCTTTGTACAGGTGCATTTTTTATAAATTACGTTGTATTGCACGTTTAAAGTGCATACAACAGTTCAAAATAGTTCACATTCAAAGAGATTTTCATGGAAGCACTCAAACAGGGCGCAGACGCGCTATTCATTTTGCTCGGCGCGATCATGGTGCTAGCCATGCATGCAGGCTTTGCCTTTTTGGAGTTAGGCACGGTGCGCAAGAAAAATCAGGTGAATGCGCTCGTAAAAATCCTCGTGGATTTTTCGGTATCCACGGTGGTGTATTTCGCCGTGGGCTACGGCGTGGCGTATGGCACGAGCTTTTTCGTGAGCGCTGAAACGTTGGCCGCGAAAAATGGCTATGAGCTGGTGAAATTCTTCTTCCTGCTCACTTTCGCTGCTGCCATTCCCGCCATCATCTCCGGCGGCATTGCCGAGCGCGCTAAATTTTGGCCGCAGCTCATTGCTACCGCCGTGATCGTGGGCTTCGTGTATCCCTTCTTCGAGGGCATCGCGTGGAACAACGCCTTCGGCATTCAAGACTGGATCAAAGCCACCACGGGCGAGAATTTCCGTGATTTCGCAGGTAGCATCGTGGTGCATGCGGTGGGCGGCTGGATTGCCTTGCCGGCTGTGATCTTGCTTGGCGCGCGCAGCAACCGTTATCGCAAAGACGGTGCGATCTCAG
>JAYSRZ010000239.1:0-1640 GCA_043720775.1 Variovorax sp.
GAATCTTTGGGGTGATCACGTCGTCAACAAAAAACGAGAGATTGCCTGAGTGCATGTCGGTGTTGCCTATGTAGTGGCCGAAGGCGAATATGCTGACGATCTGGCTTAGCTCGTTTGCCGTGATCATGCCCTTTTTGACCAAGGCTTCGCTGGTCTTGACCCAGTTCGCCCAGCTACCGTCCACGAACTCGTCGTGCAAAGCGGCGATGGCGACGATGTGGCTTGCACCGTGCATTGCATCGCGGTCAAAACGCGCTGATTGCAAATAGGACCGTCTTTGCGTCTGCACTATTTCAGCGCGAGCGCTGGGAATGGCGTGAGATTGAAGCACGTCTAAAGCCAACTTCTCCAGTAACAACAAAGCCTGCCAGCGCTCGCCAAAGGGCGTGCCACGGGGCGGTGTGAATTTGACAATACAAGCATGGCCAAGAACATGCGCCAAAAACTTGGGTTGCTCACCAGCAGCAGATGATCCTGCAGGCTTTTGAGAGAAGTCTTCGTTGGCAATTTTGTCAAACTCTGCGTGGCGATCGGCTAATGCAGTGACGCGCAGATGCGTAGGTCTAGCGTGAATTGAATGTACATTGATGGCTCCGATAGGATCGCTTATATGCTGTGTCACGCAGTGCAGCAATTGCGCGAGCGACCAATCTGCAGGATCACTAGGCAAGTGTGGCATCCAACGCGCTAGCTTTCTACCCAAATAGCCCTGCGGCCTCAATGTGCCTAGAAACCAAGGCAATTGATGCTGGGTCAGCCATTCGCGAGAGCGGCCATCACTGGCTTGGCATACGGTATGCAGCCAATCGCCTGCAAGGTAGGTGAAATGTGCAGTTGCAAACCCCTCGCCCTCCCGTCCTTGCCAGCGCAGTTTTTGCTGTGACGCAAGCCCCACAAGATCTTTCTTGAGTGCATAGCGCGAGCTGCGCGCAGCGCCAATGCGATGCACACGCTTGCCTAGCTTTTGAACGGCTAGCGAGATGCTGGATATGCTTTTTTGGGTTGCGGCTGCCAATTGCGCAGCCGTAAGTGGCTCGCCACGGGCGAGCAATGCGGCGATAGACTCAGAAAGATCAATTTTTGGGAGATTCATTCATAGATACTATTTACGTAAGTATCTATCAAATAACAGAAAAAGTCAAAATTACAATAGATTCATTCAGAGATACTTAAGCTTTGGCCAGTACGCCTTCAGCCTGCTCATCAGCATGGTAACTACTGCGCACCATCGCACCCACAGCCGCATGGCTAAAGCCCATTTTGTAGGCTTCTGCCTCAAACATTTTGAAGGTGTCGGGGTGCACGTAGCGGCGCACTGGTAAATGCGACATCGACGGGGCCAGGTACTGGCCGATGGTCAGCATGTCGATGTGGTGCGCGCGCATGTCGCGCATGGTTTGTAAAATCTCTTCGTCGGTTTCGCCCAAACCCACCATGATGCCGCTTTTGGTGGGCACGTTGGGGTGCAGAGCTTTGAACTTCTTTAAAAGATTGAGCGAGAAAGCGTAGTCGCTGCCGGGGCGGGCTTCTTTGTACAGCCTAGGAATAGTTTCTAGGTTGTGGTTCATCACATCGGGCGGTGCGGCTTTTAAAATTTCTAGCGCGCGGTCGTCGCGGCCTCTAAAGTCGGGCACCAATAC
>JAYSRZ010000240.1:0-1638 GCA_043720775.1 Variovorax sp.
AAAGCGGATTTGACTGTCCCAGTGACGCTCACGTTTGCCAACGCCAAAGGCGAGCAAAGCAAGGTTGAAGTCAAAGTGCCTGTGGCCGCGCGCGCACCCGGCACAGAGCCCGGCAAAGATATGAGCATGAACGGACACAAGCACTGATTGCGTACTGATCACGCGCACGTGTTTCTAAACTGAAGAGCGCTCTAAAATGAGCGCTCTTTTTCATTGCCCACAGCCCCATTCCATCCCCATCATCGAGAAGATCATCATGAGCATCAAAGACACCATCACCGAAGACATGAAAACCGCCATGCGCGCCAAAGATAGCGAGCGCCTGCTCACCATCCGGTCTTTGCTCGCCGCCATCAAACAAAAAGAAGTCGATGAGCGCATCACGGTGGATGACGTGCAAACCATTGCCATCGTGGACAAACTCGTCAAGCAGCGCAAAGACAGCATTACGGCATTTGAAGCCGGTGGCCGGCAAGATTTGGCAATGATAGAGAAGGCCGAGCTTGCCGTGTTGCAGGTCTATCTGCCACAGCGCATGAGCGAAATGGAAGTGACCGCTGCCGTTAAGTCAATAGTCGCCGAGCTAGGTGCTAGCGGCCCCGGCGACATGGGCAAAGTCATGGGCGCAGTCAAAGCCAAGCTCGCAGGCAAGGCCGATATGGGGCAAGTCTCTGCGGCTGTGAAGGCAGCGCTCGCAGGCTAAGACTGCCGCCCCGCAAAGTCCTTCGCAAACTGAAACGCCACGCGCCCACTGCGGCTGGCGCGCTCTAGGCTCCAGACCAAGCTTTCTTTTTGTGCGGCTTCGATGCGTGATTCGGCCACGCCGAGATTGCGCAGCCATTGCGCAACGATGGCTAAGTATTCGTCTTGCGTGAACGGATAGAAGCTCACCCAAAGGCCAAAGCGCTCAGACAGAGAAATTTTTTCCTCCACCACTTCGCCAGGATGCACTTCGCCATCGGGCGTGTGCGTATACGTTAGGTTTTCTTTCATGTACTCGGGCAGCAAGTGGCGTCGGTTGCTGGTGGCGTAGATCAGCATGTTGGATGCTCCGCCGCTTATCGAGCCATCGAGCACGGATTTCAGTGCTTTGTAGCTGCCATCGCCTTCTTCAAAGCTGATGTCGTCGCAGTAGATGATGAATTTCTCGGGGCGGTCAGCGATGACGTCGATGATGTCGGGCAAATCGACGAGGTCAGTTTTATCAACTTCGATGAGCCGCAGGCCTTGCGTTGCGTATTCAGCGAGGCATGCTTTGATGAGAGACGATTTGCCTGTGCCGCGCGCTCCAGTGAGCAGCACATTGTTGGCCGTATGGCCAGTGACGAACTGCAGCGTGTTGCGCTGGATTTTTTCTTTCTGAACATCAATCTCTTTCAGATCAGACAGCTTCATGCCAGCGATATGCTTCACAGGCTCTAACGTGCCATGACCGCTTGCGCGTTTCCGATAGCGCCAAGCGATGGTATCCGTTGACCAGTCGGGTGCTGTAAGTGGTTGAGGCAAGACTTGCTCGACTCTGGCGAGCAAGCTTTCAGCGCGAGCAAGAAGGGCTTGGAATTGTTCGTTCATAGGTTAAAGAAATTCAAATGCCGGACGCGAAAGACGCAAAAGTTACGCGAAAGAAATACCAAAAAG
>JAYSRZ010000241.1:0-1635 GCA_043720775.1 Variovorax sp.
TACGATTACAGCGGATGTCATGATGAACTCCTGAGATAAGTTAAATTACTTGGCAATGAAAAGCGCAACTAGCGCCAAGGCCGCAGGCAGCGCCTGCACATAGAGGATTTTTTTGCTGAACGTAGCCGCGCCATACACGCCTGCCACGATCACGCAAATGAGGAAAAACAGTTTGAAGTGGAAACCCGCAGCGCCCATCTGCAAACCAACGATCAAGCCCGCTGCAAGAAAACCGTTGTACAGGCCTTGATTAGCAGCAAGCACTTTGGTGGCTTCAGCTTTCTCTGGCGAATTACGAAACGTCTTCATGCCCAGCGGTTTGTCCCAAAGGAACATTTCCAGAACGAGAAAATAGACATGCAGCAACGCGACAAACGCGATCAATACGGTGGCGATGATGGACATAGCGTGCTCCAAAATTTAACTTTAAGAAGCCGCGTTAAACGTCTTGCCAGCCGCCACCAAACGCTTGATCAGCGGCGCAGGCTCCCAGAAGTTGGCATCGTCATTTGGATTCTTAGCAAAGCTGTTCATCGCCATCATCACGTTGTACAAACCCATTTGATCCGCAAAGTGCATCGGGCCGCCTTTGGAAATCGGGAAGCCGTAGCCTGTGATGTAGACCATATCAATGTCGCTGGCCTTGCTGGCAATGCCATCTTCCAGAATATGCGCAGCTTCGTTAACCAATGAAAGCACGAGACGATTCACAATTTCCTCATCAGAGATTTTGCGGGCTTTGAGGCCAATCTTCGCGCGGTGATCGTCGATCATCTTGTTGACCACATCGCTAGGATTCGCATCGCGCTTGCCGGGCACATAGTCATACCAGCCCGCATTCGTCTTCTGGCCAAAGCGCCCCATCTCGCAGAGCAGATCAGCCGTCTTGCTGTATTTCATATTTGGCTTTTCTTGATAACGACGCTTGCGGATATACCAGCCAATATCGTTGCCCGCCAAATCGCCCATGCGGAAGGGCCCCATAGCAAAGCCGAATTTCTCCACCGCTTTATCGACCTGCTGCGGCGTGCAGCCTTCTTCAATCAAGAAGCCCGCTTGACGCGAATACTGCTCAATCATGCGATTGCCAATGAAGCCATCGCACACGCCCGAGACGACGGCAATCTTCTTGATCTTCTTGGCCACGCCCATCACGGTGGCCATCACATCTTTGCCGGTTTTCTTACCGCGCACCACTTCCAGCAGCTTCATCACATTCGCAGGGCTGAAGAAATGCAGGCCGACCACGTCTTGCGGCCGCTTGGTAAACGAGGCAATCTTGTCCACATCCAGAGTCGAAGTGTTGGAGGCAAGAATAGCGCCCTTCTTCATCACGCGATCCAGCTCTTTAAACACTTTTTCTTTCACGCCCATGTCTTCGAACACGGCTTCGATCACGAGATCCGCGTCACTCAGGCCGTCGTAAGTCAAAGTCGTCGTCAGCATGCCCATGCGCTCGTCAAGTTTGGTCTGCTTGAGCTTGCCTTTTTTCACCTGCGCTTCGTAATTCTTGCGCATGGTGCCAATGCCTTTATCCAGCGCTTCTTGCTTCAATTCCAGCATCTTCACAGGAATGCCCGCGTTCAAGAAATTCATCGCAATGCCGCCGCCCATCGTGCCCGCGCCGATCACGGC
>JAYSRZ010000242.1:0-4577 GCA_043720775.1 Variovorax sp.
CAGTGCTCATGCGCAAAGATCCGCCATTTGACAGCGAGTATTTCTACGCCACGCACATGCTCGAACAAGCCGAACGCGAAGGCGCGAAGGTGTTTAACAAAGCCCGCTCGCTGCGCGATCATCCTGAGAAGCTGGCTATTCTTGAGTTTCCCCAATTCATCGCGCCCACACTCGTGACGCGCGATGCCTCTGACATCAAACGCTTTCATGCCGAGCATCACGACATTATTTTGAAGCCGCTCGATGGCATGGGCGGCGCGGGCATTTTTCGCGTGAAAGCAGATGGCCTGAATCTCGGCGGCATCATCGAGACGCTCAACAAAGATGGCGCGCAAAGCGTGATGGTGCAAAAATTCATCCCCGCCATTGAGCAGGGCGACAAACGCATTTTGGTGATCAACGGCGCACCTGTGCCCTACAGCCTCGCGCGCATTCCGCAGGGTGGTGAAGTGCGTGGCAATTTGGCGGCAGGTGGTAAGGGTGTGGCTCAGCCCCTTTCCAACCGAGACCGCGAGATTGCCGAACACATCGGCCCAATTTTGGCCAAGCGCGGTTTGTTTTTAATAGGCCTAGACGTGATCGGCGATCAGCTCACCGAGATCAACGTGACCAGCCCCACTTGCTTTCAGGAAATCAAAGATCAAATCGGCTGGGATGTGGCTACGCATTTCGTAACTCAACTCGAATTGCCATTAAAAAAATAGCACCTCACGCAGACTCTATATGGTCTAACTACTCAAAAGGCATAAATCTACAGCGCGCAAGTATTCATTTGCCATTCAACCGTTCAAGCTCTGTGCGGGCGGCATCCAGATCACGGCCATACTCTGCGAGATAGCGATCGCGCTCTTCGCTACTCCATTCGTTGGGCGAAAAACTCTCTGCGGTGTAGCTGCCGCTCGTATGCACCACGCCCGCGCGGCGCGCCATCATCAAGCGATCTGGAAACTTATCGGGGATCAGCAAAAAGCCATCGACATCGCGCAGCCTAAGCGGAAACATCGGGCGCTTGTCTCGGATCAGAGCACCAAACACATGCAACTTGAATTCTTGCAAGCCTGAGCCCACTTCATCGTTGAAAGTAACCAGTGCAAACGGTTGACCACGCGCATCATCAATCCGCCCGCTCACCACATACCGCCCTGCCAAGCGCACGTTGGCTTTGACGTAAAAATTAAGCGAGCCAGCTTCCTGTGCTTCTCGAACAGCGCCCCAAGCCGCCGGCACATCTTCTGTGTAAATCACATCAAAATGCGCCACGCCTTCTTTGCCATCCGCTCGCACGAAAACCAAGACGCGAATCGTGCCGCCAAAACCTGCAAAGCCCTGTGTGGCAGGCGACAGGCGTGCGCTGAAATTGCCGTCATTTGCGACATCATCGACACCAACTGCACTGGCTTGACCCGCATCAGAAAACTCCAAATTCGCCGTGCGCAGTTGCGCTAATTGCTTTCCATCGGGCAAAGATTGCGCTGCTGCCCGCGTGATCAATAGAGGCAACACTTTGCCACTGTTATCCAATGCTTGCACTGTAAATTTCACGCTGTCTTGCCCAGAGAGAAACACGCGATCTTGCCCGATCTTCAGCGTGATGCCCTTAACCGGCTCGCCACGCTCATTGCGCATGGTTTTCACTTCGACCACGGGGTCAAAAGGGCGAACCTGATCGGGCGCATCGGTGATCGGACGCGATTCATGCGGGTAGCGCGTGGCATCTCGATAAGTGCTGAACACTTGTGAAGCACGCTCATAGCGAGCGCGGGCTTGCGCCAGTTTCTCTTCGCGCTCTTTCAGTCCTTGTGGGCTGAGCGGTGCGCCGGGCAGGCCTGAGCCTCCTCTAGCATCGGCAGAGCCACTGCTCAAAGATGCTGCGCCCTTGCTTTGCGATAAGCTTGTTTGCGCGGTGCGACGGCCATCTAGCGCGGATGCGTTAGATGAATCTTCCGACAAGAACCAACCTGCAAGCAGCAGCGTAAGAGCCACACCAATGCCACAAGCCCAAACGATACGCTTAGGCATGGCTTGCTGCGCAGATTGCTCTTACCGAAGCCGCGCTTACTGCGCGTTCGTCACCATATCCGCGCGCACCAAACCCACCACGCCGCCCCAATTGCCGTTGGTGTAGTGGTTGTATTGCTGGCTGTTGTCGCGGAATTGCACCGTGTGGTTCGTCCATTTCACGCTGCCGCCTTCGTTGCCCGCTGTGCCAAGGTTCAAATCGTTGCAAAACCAATCGCTGGGGTTGCACAGGCCGCGCCCACCCGAGCCGGCTGTGCCGCCTGAAGAATGATAAGCCACCGCATGGTCATCTTGCCCCGGCATCAAGCCAGACTGCACCGCGCCACTAGCACCTGCAAACATATAAAACCATTTCGCACGGGTTTGGTTGTGGTCATACATGGCTCGAGCTGTGGCGGTTTTGAGATCGCTGGTGAGCGCATCAGAAACAGCCCAGCTGCCCAAATCAGCCAGCTCACTGCCGCCAGCAGCACCAGCAGCTACGTTGACCCATTTGATGTTCCAGCCGGTTTGCGTGCCGCCGCCTGTTGCGTTCGTACATTGGCCGCCCGAGACCACGCCGGTTTTCTTCGTGCGCGCTGTGCCGCCGTAAAGGCTCATGGCATAACCAATCTGTAAATTGCCAGCGCTGTGCGCAGCCACGTAGCACCAATTGCCGCCTGTGCAGTAGCAATCGAGCGCATCGCGGATGCGAAAATTTTGATCGGCAATGCGGCTCGATCCATCCCAGTTCACAGAAATTTTATTGACGCCAGCGGCTGTTGCGGCAGGGCCCCAGTAGGTGAAGTCAGCGTAGTTGCCGCCTTGCACACCGGGATTGTTGCGGCCATTGATCCACAATGAATAATTGGTAGCTATCGCAGCGCTTGCGGTGGCTAACACCAACGCCACAACACCGAATGCAGTTAGCAGTTTGTTTTTCATTGGTATCTCCAAGATAAGAAATTAAAATAGAACGATCGTGCTATTCTTTTAATTGTCTGAAATATGGCGCATACCGACAATCGGGAAAACCCGTAAAAATACTGAGGTGGTGGCTCCAAACGCACTGCCATGCACACACTACCAAGCTAAGGCAATGTGGTCTTCCACGGTACATCATCGACTTTGCGCGGCTTGCCAATCGGTGCCGCAGCTTGGCCTTTTTTCACAGCAGCCATGTCTTCTTCGCTGGGGTATTGGCCCAAGAGAATGTAATCAAACACACGCCTTGCAATCGGCGCCGCATGCTCAGCTCCAAAGCCTACATTTTCAACAATTACAGCTAAGGCAATCTGCGGGTTATCTGCCGGCGCAAAGGCCATGTAAAGCGCGTGATCGCGTTGGTGCTCTTCCATCTTTGAGGCGTTGTATTTGTCTTTCTGCCCGATAGTCACTGCTTGCGCTGTTCCGGTTTTGCCACCGCTCACGTAACCTGCGCCTGCAAAAACGCGAGCCGATGTGCCTTCTTTCGTTACGCCCACGAGCGAGCGATTGATCACAGCAATGTTCTCTGGTTTGTAGCCCAAATTGACTGGGGGTTGTTTGGCTGAAGGAATCCAACTGCGGCTGATCGCATCTTGCGTCGCCGTCACCAGTTTGGGTTGATGTTTCGTGCCACCGTTGGCAAGAATCGCTGTGGCATGTGCGAGCTGCAGCATAGTAAAGGTGTTGTAGCCTTGCCCGATGCCTAGAGAAATGGTCTCGCCAGCGTACCATTTTTTTTGCTCGGGTCGCTTGTAATAGGTACGCTTCCATTCTTGACTGGGCAACACGCCGCGCACCTCGCCATTGATATCAATGCCGGTATGTTGTCCAAAACCCAGTGGCTTCATGAAATCATGCATCGCGTCCACGCCCATCTCATTAGCGAGTGAGTAGTAATACACATTCGATGATTTCACGATACTGCGATACATATCCACCGCGCCTAGACCACCATCGCCGTGGCTGCGAAAAGTGTGGCCGCCAAAGGTCCATGAGCCTGCATCGTTGATGATCGTGCTGGACGTGCGTTTGCCCGTCTCCAGAGCGCCGAGCGCCATAAATGGCTTGTAGGTTGAACCCGGTGGATATGTGCCACGCAGGGCTCGGTTGAGGAGCGGTTTATCGATGCTCTCGTTGAGAAAGCTCCAATTTTCTTGATCGATGCCCTCGACAAATAGATTCGGATCAAACGTCGGCATGCTCACAAAAGCGAGCACCTCGCCATTGCGCGGATCAATCGCCACCAATGCGCCGCGCCGCTCGCCATACATGTCCTCAATCAGCTTTTGCAACTTGATATCAATCGAGAGCTTGATCGTGTTGCCAGGCGTAGCGGGGTTGCTGGCGAGCTTGCGCACGGCGCGGCCACCCGCAGATGTCTCGACTTCATCCACGCCCGTGATCCCGTGCAGTTGCTGCTCGAAGCTTTGCTCGACGCCGAGCTTGCCAATGTAATCTGTGCCTTTGTAATTGGCTTGCTGCTCATCGGGCCACTCTTCGATCTGCTCTTTCTCGCGCGGATTGATGCGGCCAATATAGCCCACCACATGGCTGGCGAGCTCGCCATGCGGATACTGGCGGAATAGACGCGC
>JAYSRZ010000243.1:0-1628 GCA_043720775.1 Variovorax sp.
GTACACGCCCGCGCCCGGAGATACCTTTAATCTATCGCCGGGCTGTGATCGCCACCTTGGCACATGCAGCGGCAGATTCGCCAACGCGATCAACTTCCGAGGCGAGCCGCATCTACCCGGCCAAGACAAGCTGATGCAGAGCGCGCGCTAATGAGCATGATCAACGCCCTCGTGGTCGAGCAAGCCCGCCAGTGGCTAGGCACGCCCTACATCCATCAAGGCAGAGTCAAAGGCGCTGGCGTCGATTGCGCTGGCCTCATCATTGGCGTGGCGCATGCGCTCGGCGTGAGCAGTTTCGATACGATGGCTTACGGCCGCCTGCCCAGCGGCGATGCGCTGCACAAGATGCTCCGCGCGCAAGCTATGCCGGCCGGTGAGCATTGGCTGCCGGGCCAGATTGCCTTGCTGCGTTTTGATGCCGAGCCAGCCCATCTGGGCATTCTCGGTGATTACGCATCAAGCCCAAATGGTCTCAGCCTGATCCATGCCTACAGCCACACCGGCTGCGTCACCGAGCATCGCCTAGCCGATGTCTGGCGCGCCCGCGTTGTTGAGCGCTTTAAGTTCCCTGGCCTTGAATCTGTAAAGGCGGTTTAAAAAATGGCCGTCGTCCCCTTCCTCATCCAAGCCGCTGTTAGCGTGGCCGCCAGCTATGTGGTGGGCAAGCTATTCGGCCCGAAGCCGCAAAACACCGAAGGCCCTAAGCTAGAAGACAGGCGCATGCAGTCGTCCACTTATGGCGCAAGCATCCCGCTCATCTTTGGCACGTATCGAACTGCAGGCACTGTCATTTGGGGCACAGACTTTGTCGAAGAAAAAAGCACCAGCGGTGGAGGCGGCAAAGGTGGTCCCAGCACGGGCACAAATACTGAATACACCTACTACGGCAATTTTGCTATTCAGCTATGCGAAGGCGAGACAGCTAGCTCTCAGGAAATCACAGGCATTCGCCGCGTCTGGGCAGATGGCCGCTTGATTTTTGATCCCGTCTACAGCGCTTTAAGCCTGCCCTTTGCTCGCGTGTATCCCGGCTCACAAACGCAGTTGCCAGATCCCTTCATCGAATCGGTTGAAGGCATTGGCAAAACGCCTGCTTATCGCGGCACGGCCTATATTGTCTTTGAGCGTTTTGCACTGAAAGATTACGGCAATCGCATTCCTAATTTTACGTTTGAGGTCGAGCGCTCGCTCGTGCCCACAGCTGGCACATTAGGTTCGCCGGCCAATCCCATGCCCGGCATCTTGCAGCTAGCTGAGAGCAGCGCTCCGCCTTGGCCTGTGGCTATCGTGCCCGCCGCAGCAGGCAAGGGCGCAGGCATGTTTACTAGCGGCAGCGGCGGGGTAGCTGTGGTGGCTGCTGAGACGGCCAACGCCACCGGCGAATATGGCTTCACCGTCTGCGTGCACACAGCAGGCGCAGCGCTCGCCGCAGGTACTTGGGCTCCGGGCAGCACATTCCGCTATTCCAATCGCGGCGGCGCAAATCTGCCCGCCACCATCTATCCCGGCCAAGCCCGCTATCGCCGAGTCATCTTTGAGCAAACCGTTGCAGGCGCTCAAAAGATCAATGCCTGCTTTATCAGCAGCGCCGGCACCGTGGCCAGCTTGCAGGCAGCGCAAAGCTTTTC
>JAYSRZ010000244.1:0-1627 GCA_043720775.1 Variovorax sp.
TCGCGGCAAGCTTGCGTGCGGGTTTGCTTGTTGCGGATAGCGTAAGCCGCTTTGATTTTTTCTTCAGCGAGCGCGCCGACTTTTGCCGTGAGGCCTTCATCTTTGGCTTCCGGTTTCCATGTGCCTTCGTTAGCCCACAGCGGCTTGCCAGCATCTTTAACCAAGTCATGAATCGCATTGATCGCAATGCGGCTCTGCTCATGGCCAAACACGATGCCGCCGAGCATGATTTCTTCAGACAATTGATCAGCTTCAGATTCAACCATCAACACAGCCGCCTCCGTACCAGCCACGACCAAATCCATCTTGCTGGTTTTGACCATGGTCATCGAAGGGTTGAGCACGTATTCGCCATTGATATAGCCCACGCGAGCTGCGCCCATCGGGCCTGCGAATGGGATGCCAGAAATGGCCAAGGCGGCGCTGGATGCGATGAGGGCGGCAATGTCAGCGTCAACGTCTGGATTGAGCGACAGAGTGTGGATCACTAAATGCACATCGTTGTAAAAGCCTTCTGGGAACAGAGGGCGAATCGGGCGATCGATCAGGCGGCTGGTGAGCGTCTCGTGCTCAGAAGGCTTGGCTTCGCGCTTGAAAAAGCTGCCGGGGATCTTGCCTGCGGCATAGGTCTTCTCGATGTAATCCACCGTGAGGGGGAAGAAATCTTGGCCTTGCTTGGCCGTTTTGGCGGCGACTACGGTGGCGAGCACGACAGTGCCTTCCATTTCCAAGAGCACAGCGCCCGTGGATTGGCGAGCGACTTCGCCTGTTTCCATCTTGACCGTGTGGCGGCCCCACTGGAAGGTCTTGGTGACTTTATTAAACATCGTCATGATTCGTCTCTTTTCTTTCAATACTATGATTTTGGTAGCACTCCGCGCAGTATATACGCCGGCTAACCGCCCAAATCACTTAAAAAGTGCATTCCCTGCACTGGTGGGAGAGATTTTGAATACAGATGAACGCGATGCCATTCCAAAGGTGTTCAAAAGGCTTTTCAACGACTTGAAATCCTTTGGAATGACACAGCTCTCGCTCACTTGATGACCCAAAAACTCCAAAAATCAAATTTAAAAGTAAAAAACGCCTGAGGCCGCGGTTGCAGTCTCAGGCGTTTGTCATATTCAGCAATTACTTGCGCAGGCCTAACTTGGCGATCAGCGCCGTGTAGCGGCTAGGATCTTTGCGCTTCAAATAGGTGAGCATGCTCTTGCGCTGGGAAACCATGCGCAGCAAGCCACGACGACCGTGGTGGTCTTTCGCGTGCTCTTTGAAGTGAGGAGAGAGGTCGTTGATACGAGCCGTGAGGAGCGCAACTTGCACTTCTGGTGAGCCGGTATCGGCTGGGCCACGTGCGTTGGCTTTGACAATGTCTGCCTTGATGATGGTCATGATGTTTCCTAAAAGGATGATTGAACTTGCGAGCAAAGGCGACCATCGCCTCTGTCGTGTGATTCGCTACCTTGGCGTGAGCCATTAAAAGCGAAGCCTTTGATTATAAGCTTTATTTCGAATGGCTAGGTATTAGCCAACTGTCAGCACCGCCGCATCAAGCAAGGTGACAAACTGTTTTGTGCAACAGCTTGTACGCTCTTCACTCTGGGGCGGTAACCCGCTCTTACTGAGA
>JAYSRZ010000245.1:0-1624 GCA_043720775.1 Variovorax sp.
AGCACTAAAACGAGCCGTGCTGAGCGCTCCAAGGTGATTGCTGATTTGCCGGATCTGCTCAAGCGCCTGCGAGCCGGCATGAATTTGCTAGGGCTCACAGCGCCCGTGCAAGAAGAACACATCAAAAAGCTCAGTGATACCTTGGCCGAAGCCTTCATGAGCAAAACCGCCGCGATGGATTCTGCACAAGTGGCCGAGGTGGCACAGCGCATCAAGCATTTGGAAGATTTTGTTTCCGAAGAAGATGTGGGCGATTTGCCGCTCGATGCCGAAAGCATTGAGCTGATGCTGGGCATTGATATGACGGGTGTGGAAATTATTAGCGAAGGTGGCACCGATCCGACGCAAGCCATGCGTGCTTGGGCCATGGAGCTGGAGCGCGGCAGCTGGTTTCATCTGGATCACAAAGGCGCGATGGCCAAGGTGCAGTATTCATGGCGCAGCAAGCGTGGCCAGCTTTTCTTGTTTGCAGATACCGCCGGGCTCACGTATTTGTTTCAGATCAAGCGCTTGGCTGCGTATTTGCAAGCCGGCCTCATGGCGCCGGTGGAAGATGAGACGCTTACTGTGCGTGCGACGCGCGCCGCGATGAGCAAGATCGATGCGAATCCTGATCGCTTGCTTGCCGCTGCTTAGGTCGTCGATGCAGTCGCTATTAAAATAATAGCGCTTCACGCACTATTGGCGGCCTAAAACGGCAAAATGGTATCAAATCTTATTTCTTGGAGTGCTTGTCTGCATCGCCAGAGGCGGGTGGCTCGCCTCCTTTGCGGCCAGAAAACATCGTCCACCACACGATCAATACGAGCAGTAACAGTGCGCCCAGCGCTTCAAGCAAAATAAACCCCATGATCATTCTCCGTTGGCCTCGCCCTCTCACCACACACGCTTTGCGATGGGCGCTGTCGATCACCATTGTAGGAACGCTGATCGGCTGCGGCACAAGTCCGCAGACAAATCCCCAGCCAGAGCAAGGCTTGCCGCCGCCAGCGATGCCGATACCTCCGGCAAAAAGATCAGAGCCACCCGCAGAGGCAGCAGCTCTTATGCAGCTCAAGAGCCGCTGGTATCCCGTTGGCTGGGCAGAGATTCCGGGCTTTGAGGCCGATGCTTTGCACGAGGCATGGAATGCATGGATTCGCAGCTGCGAGCGCCCTGCTGCGCCTTGGGGCACGCTTTGTGCGGATGTGCGCCGCCTCTCGATTGCTGATGGCGAGCAGCAACGCGCTTGGATGAAGCAGCGCCTACAGCCCTATCGCGTGCAGCCTCTCAATGTGAACGCGGCGGGCGCGACCGATGGCTTGCTCACCAGTTACTACGAACCTGTCTTTGAAGCCAATCGTCGCGCGAGCACGAAATATGCTGTGCCGCTTTGGCAATTGCCTGCAAGCCTTGCGCAGCGCAAGCCTTGGTTCACGCGCAAAGAGATCGATACGCTGCCCGAGGCGCAGGCCGCTCTGCGCGGGCGTGAGATCGCCTATCTTGCTGATCCAGTGGACGCGTTGATCTTGCAAATCCAAGGATCGGGGCGCTTGCGCATCACCGAGAGCGATGGCAGCCAGCGCTTGGTGCGCGTGGCCTTTGCGGGCACGAATGATCAGCCGTATCGTTCCGTGGGTCGCTG
>JAYSRZ010000246.1:0-39105 GCA_043720775.1 Variovorax sp.
AGCACGCGGCCTGTGAGCGTCATGCGATTGCCGGATTCGCTGGCTTTGGCCAACATGATGTATCCCGCTTTAGAACTGGTAGCGGAGTTAGGGCGATAGTAAGACCGAGTGAGATATTTACTCAGGGTCACGCGCGATATTTGAGGGATATTGGGGGACTGGGTGCAATGTAGTGGGATGGGTCAGGAAAGACTCTTGCACGGTAGGAAAAAACGGCCTTTTGAATTTTTCAGAGCTGTTCGTTCACCGGTTCAGCAAAACTGATGCTCTGAGGAACAGCTTTCGATTGAACCATTCGATACTTTATTGCCGAAATCACCGTGACTTGCGCGAGCTCGAATTCTTCGCCTTCCTTTGGTTGGCAAACTTGAACGTATTCCTCCAAGGAACTGTATTGGCTGCTGAAGTCTGTGCTTTCACAAAATACTTTCATATGTGGCTTTCTTATTCGGCCAGCAGGTAGCGGGCTGTAATTTCTAGGATGTTGGTGCGGTCTGATTTGCTTACGCCTAGGAATGGGCGGGCAGGGATGTTGCCCCATAGGTGGGGATATTCGGATTTGAGGCCACCGAATTGCATCATGGCGGCTTGGACTTTTGGGCTTCCGATGGATACGCCTGTTGAACCTTTGAGTTGGTAGTTGATCGTGCTGGCCAGTGTCTTGGATTCGCCGACTAAGGGCTTTTTGCTGCCGCTGCGCTGCTCGCCTTTTTTGCTGAGTGAGCCGTCTTTTTTGAAGTTGCCACCGGTTTGACCAAGGTATCGGGCGATAGTGACGGGGGAATTGGCTGCCCACGGTGAGCCATCGGGGGCTTGGCTGCGTGAGAAGCGCTGCTTGGTGGATTCAACTAAGTCTTCACCGATCTCTAGGAAGGCGGGGCGCGGGTTTTTGGCTCGGCCGATGATCTCGGTGAGGCGATCTTGCACCTGTTTGTCGCGGTATTTGACTGTTAGCATTGCTAATCCTGCGATGTTTTGTGAATCGTGATGCTTCTTTGGCCTAGGCACTCGATCACCACATCACGTTCGACATCGTGACCGCGCCTGCGCATGTATTCAAGCGTCACACCAACAAACATGCCCGTGACCAGTTGAAGCGTGGCTTCTGCATCAGATGACAGCATTTTGCTAAATTCTTTTTCAAAAGCTTTGCCAAATTCTTCTTCAAACTCTGATTCAGTCATCGATTCCTCGCTTTGAATGCCACGATATCGGCGGCTAGGGCTTCGCCTATGGCTTCGGGGTAGGTGATCATCTTGTCTTTGATCAGATTGGTGAAGGTTTCGGTGGTGTTTGCGCCGGGGGCGTAGCCCCAGCCTTTGTCTATGCCGACTTGCTCGCCTGTTTTGGGGTCGATCACGTCCCAGCCATCGGGGGGGCTGGTGGCATCGCCGGGCTTGGGCTGGCGGGCGGCCACCCAGCGGCACATGCAGCCCCATCCGTTGGGGGTGGCGTGGGTTTTGACGAAAGGGTGATCGCGTGGCAGCGTGAGGCGTTGATCGCCCCAGAGTTTGTGAAGCTGGCGTGGTGAGAGCACGAGATCGCTGTGAACGTAGCGTAAAAACGGGCGGGCTTTGACCAGATCAGGATCGTTAAGCTGCTGCCAGCGGCCAGCTGCGTAGCTGGTGGCGATGTTGGTTTGGTAGATGACTCGGGTGCGCCATGCTTCGCCGGCTTTTGTGCCCTCGCCAGTCCAGCCTGACCAGCCGGATTTGTTGACGGCTACGTTGAAGGCTTTTCGGAACTCGCCTATGGAGCCGCCTTGGATGGCTGTGTCTACGGCTTTGCGAAGGTCGCTCAGTAGATCGGCTTTTTGAGCGCCGGCGACGTAGAAGGCGCGATCATTGGCGCGGAGTTGAATATCGTCCCAGCGCTCGGTGGGCAGATTGAGCTTGGCGCGAAAGAAATCAATTTGCTCTTGGAACTGCTGGCGAACGCCATCGAGCTCGATGTCTAGGGCATCCATCACGCATCCTGCTTGGCTTCATCGGCCACAGCATCCATGCCGCTCAACTCAGCGGCTGCGAAAGCGAGCGCCATGATCTCTTGGAGCTTTTCTGAGGGTAGATCGCCGTAAGCTTTCACGAGAGCGTCGGAGAGCGCTTCTCGCGAATCGGCTTGGCTGACCATCTGGGCGATGGTTTGCATCCACGTAGTGAGCACGGCATCGCCTGCGCGGGCTAGCGTGACTGCTAGAGCATCGGTGGGTGCGGCGGCAGGGCTTGGCTCTGCGAAGCTGGCTGCAGGCTCGTTTGGGCGCGGTGCGGGCGGTGGCAAGCCTTGCGTTGGGGTTTGTGCAACAGCGGGCGCGACGGTGGCTGCTGGAGCTGCGAGCGCTGGTGCAGGCGGCGGTGCAGGCGGCGTGGCTTCTTCCCAGCCATCGCCGTAGCGCTCGCGGATGTATTCGAGGGTGGGCTTGAAGCCAAGCGCGGCAATATTGGCATCGGTTTGGCTGTTGGCTAGGCGATCTTCGGGTTTCTTGATGTCGCGGCTGACTGTGCAAGGTGCTAAGCCGTTTAGCTCGCAAATCCATGCGATCAATGTGCTGTTTA
Source organism: Variovorax sp. (assembly GCA_043720775.1). Lineage (GTDB taxonomy): Bacteria > Pseudomonadota > Gammaproteobacteria > Burkholderiales > Burkholderiaceae_C > JANMDU01. Next base: position 2,553 of record JAYSRZ010000246.1, read on the forward strand.
GCGTATCGCTCAGTAGATCGGCATCGGCTTGCACAATGTCTAAGCGCACGTCTTCACGTTCGTTGGCTGCGCTGGCTGTGGCGCCTGTGCTTTGACCGGGCTCTTGGCTCAGAATCACCTCGGCGATCCAGCTGTCCATGTATTGGCACAGCTCTTTTTGGCTGGTGATAGTGCCGGTGAGCTTGCTCTCCAACAGCTCAATGCTCATGCCCTCAGGAGTCATGATCACGCCATCGTTGTTCATTGCTTTTAGGGCATCGAACAGCGTGGCCTTTTCTGGCTTGCCTGCGCCGTTGGGGTATTTGCCCCAAGGGGTGGGCGAGCCGAAGCGCTCGTTGGTGCGGCTCCAGCTCAGCAAGTTTTTGTCTTTGAAGAATTTTGCCCAAAAGAGCTGCAGGCCCATGCCTGTGCCGTAGGGATTGTCATCTTCGGGGTTGACGCGATGCACGATGAATTTGCGCTCGGGCAAGCTCTCGCCGGTGAGCATGTTGGAGGCTGTGAGCAAGCGCAGCTCGGGTGGCATGTTGGCATCGGTTTGCACATAAATGAAGCGACGCTGAGCGCGGCGCGGGATGCGCACTGGCGCAATAAATTTGCCGTCTAAGCCCCACACAATTTCAGCAGGCTGAAAGCCGACGATATTTGCATCCATTAGCCCGGAGCAGAGATTGTCAAACATCAGCTTTCGGAGCATCTTTTCAACGACTGCCGCATCTCTGCGCGCGTAAGGTGCATCTTCAATTGGGTTGACGCTAAAGGGGCGGCTGATCAAGGCCATTTTGCGTCTTTGATTGCACGAAAAAATCTTAGGATCGCGTTTGAGATCGCGATACAGCGCCCACGGATTGCCATGCTCGCCGCGCTGCAATAGCAGCGGATCGTTCGTGCGGATGATGCCTTGGAAAGCCGTCTCGAACGGGTCTGTGAGCCGATTGGCAACTTCGGTTTGCAGCTCGGGCTGTGCAGGCCGATTCGCTGCCATCTTTGGCTTTGGTTTAGGTGTCGTGGCCATTACATAAATCCTTGTGCGTCGTAGCCTCTAGGCATGCCGCTGGAGCGGAATTCGATGGGGGATGAGGGCTTGCTTGCAGCGAGGCGACACAATGCCAGCGCCCAGAAGTGATCGGCGTGACCATCGGGCGTGCTCTCAGCAACGAAGCGGATGTTTCCACCCACTATTTGCTTACTGACAGCGCGCAGATCGGCGCGAACTTTCGGGTCGTAGGGGATGCGGATCTTGCGGTCTTCAAAAGCCCCGCGCAGAGGGTAGGCCATCTCTTCTTTAACACGCGGCGTGAAAGTGACCGCTTCAACTTTGTATTGGCCGAATTTATCTTGCGCATCATCTGCCCAGCCGATGCCCAAGCCAGTTGCATCAATACAAATTCGATCACATTGCTCTAGCCAAGGCCAGAGAATTTTCTCTTGATCAGATTTGCGCATGTTTTGCATACGTTCGACATGGCGCGTGTACAAAGTGTCGCCAAGCTCTTCAACAACCCACAGCACGGTTAAGTCTTTTTTGCGGCCAATGTCAACGCCAGCGTAGAGCCTGCCCTTATCGCGCTGCGCCCAGTTGGTTGTGCTCGGATACTCACACGAAGCGATCAAATCGTACTCAAGGAAAGCGCGATCATCATCCGCAGGGTTGCACATGTATTCCTGCTGAAAACTCTCTTCATCTGCGCAGCCGCTGCGCACAAAATCAAAGTAAGCCGCCTCATCCATCGCTTGGCGCGCATCGTCGGCGGGCAGCATCTGCTGAAGCTTGGAGAGGAAGCCTTGATCAAGTGCATCTTGCAGCGTGATGCGATGCAGGCTGATGCCTTTTGGGTTGCCATGCTCGCGCACTTCGCGCACGAGCTGATTGAAGAAATTTTGGCTACCGCGATGCGTGGAGATCAGCTCCATGCTGCCGCCCCATGTGATGCCGGGATAGGCAATCGCCCAGAGCTTGCGCGGATCGGGATGCAGGGCAAATTCATCCAGGATGCGGCCACCGCGCTTGCCGGCCTGCGCATCGGGATTGGAGCTCATGCTATGGATGCGCTTGCCAGAGTCGAATTGCAGCACGTAAGCTGTGAGGCGGTCTTTTTCGTTGATCACCAGCTCGCCTAAATCTTTGGCGGCCATGTTCATCAGGCCAGCCCACATTTTGCAATCTTCGATGAAGAGGCGGGCTTGCAAATCATCGCGGCTGGATACCCATTGATCGAAGCGCGCGCCTTGCGCGGCTGTGCGCTCGGCGGCGGCATAGGCGCTGGCCCAGCTGAGGCCGATTTGACGCGACTTTTCCATGAGCTTGAGGCGGCTTTCATCCTTGATCCACTTGGACTGAAATGGCAAAAAGATGCCATCGCCAGCGGGGATGATTTTGGCTGCTCCCTTGATCATTACAGAATGCCTAGTGCTACGCGAATAGCCGCTTTGGTCTCAAGGGTCACGCCGCCTTTGATCGGCATGGCTTTGAGAGCAGCGGCTTGAGTTTCGAGCAGCTTTTTGCGGGCCTCATCTGCCACGAAGCGGCGCTCTTTTAAATTTAAACTGCGTGCTTCTTGCGCCACCTTTGCAGCGCGTGCCAAATCAAGTACGTCTGAGATATCCATGATTGAGCCGCCCTGCACGGCTTCGATGGCTTGGTGGGCGCGTTTGCTGGCCAGCGTGGTGACGGCTTGCGCCAAAAGAGCCCCGCTCTTGCTGTCAAAATCTTCGCCAAGCTCGGCTACAAGTGCATTCGCCGCAGCTTGCATCTCTCGCTCATGCGCCACGATATCTTTAATGCTTTGAGAATGCCGATGAAGCGCTGAGCGGCTGGGCAGCTCGCCTGACTTTTCTAAATCTGGAAAGTGGGCTTCAAGATCGGCGCGCAGCTCATCTAGCGTGAGGCGATTTTCTCGCAGTCGCTTGTACACATGCTTCACGGCATCTGCGCCCAAACGATCTACGCTCGATTTGCGACCCATGCTTACGCTCTTGGACGGGCGATGCCGTCCACCTGTGAACGGCCTTCTGCGACGTCTTGCCCGCGCTCTGAAAGGGTGGCCACCAACACTGAAGCCACCTCTTGCAAAACAAGCATGCCTTGCTCGCTAAGCCATCGAAGCTCGGTTTTCACAAGATCACGGCTGACACTGTGGCCAAGCTGGCTGAGCATGTTTGCAAGCACCGAGCTGTTGGCCTTGTAGGATGGCATTTCAAGCAAGATGCGCAGCAAGACTAAGCGTTGGTCGTGGCGAAGAAAATCAGAGTAATTCATGATCGGGTTTTCTACTTCGTCAGCAAAAAATCTTCGATGCGGCTCACTGATTTACGTATTGACTGCATCTCTCGTTGGTAGCCTTCTAGCGTGGCTTGCGCGCCGCGCAAATCAGACGCCAAATCGCTCAGCATCTTGGCGCTTGGCAAGTGGCTTAGCTCAGATTCAAGACTTGCGATACGCGTTGCGTGCATTGCAATTTGATTGCCCAATGCAACCTCAACTGCTTTTATGTGCTGGCTGTTGTCTTTGTCGCGCGTCGCGATCCACGTGTAGATGATGGATATGGCTGGCAGCACCAGCACGCCGAAAACTTGTACGGTCGTGCGAATGGTTTCTTGATCGATCATGATGTTTTTACTTTGTGGTTTGTGAAGGCGTGTGCCACTGGATCAAGGCATTCAAGCGATTGCGGCATTGCTCATAGAACTCGCCAGCTCTCGCAGCCCATATGGCTAGCGCGGTGTCGGTGATAACTGCTTCGGTGGCTTGCTGGTCTGTGGCATCGGCGGCATCGCTTGCATCGGCTGAATTCGTTGAACCTCGCTGGGGATCGGCGGCAGCGGCTCTTGCGCCTGTAGCAGCAGCGGGCTGGGCTTGGGGCACGGGGGCAGCGATGCGGATGCCGGGGGCAGAGCTGAGCAAGCTGAGAGCGCGGCCGCGAAGGCAAGCGCGGCCATCTGTTGCAGTTTTAAGGGCATGGGATATCTCCGACGTGAGGGCTTGGTTTTTGACGATGGCTTCGCCTAGCGCGAGGGCTAGGATGTCGCTCTTGGCAGCGGCTTGGCTCATGCGCAGCGCTTGTGCATCGGCCATCGCCTTGGCATCGTCCGCGCGCTTGGTTTTCATCTCTGCAATCTCGACTTGCAGCGGCGCACGGCCTAGCTTCCAAGCCAGCGCAAAGCTGCCTGCGCCCACGATCACGGCGATGGCAATTGGCACAAACACAGTGATCGCTTTCCAAGCGAGCGCGCCACTGAAACGCGCGGCGATGAAGTTAAACAGCCACATCAGCTTTTGCTCTCAGGTAGAAGTGTTTTGCCCCAGCTTGCATAGCGCGGCTGCAAGGCCAGCAAGATGCGGCGAGGGTAGGAAAGGTTTTCGGTGCAATGCACTTGTGCGCGGCGGGCGCGGCCGCAAGCGGCATCGATTTGCGTGAGGCTAGGCAAATGGTTTGCAGCGCCGGCGATTGCAGCCTCCGCACGCCAATGCCCGAGGCCGCCGTTGTAGCCGCGCAGCGCGATGTAGAAGCGCTCATAGGGGCTGAATCGCGCGGGCGTGAGATCGTAGAGATACTTGTCGAAGCCCACCATGCTGCGCAGCGCCCATGTGGGGTTGTAGGGCTGGCATTCGGCTGCGCTTTGATTCTCGCGGGCACACCACCATTTGGCTGTGGCAGGCATGAATTGCGTGAGCCCTTGCGCCCCTACTGGGCTGAGCGCATTAGCGCGCCAGCCGCTTTCTTGCTGCACTTGCGCTGCTAGCGCGGCGATGGGGGCATCTAAGCCCCATTGTGTGTGGGCGGCGCGGGTGAGTGTGGCGCGATGCTGGTGGGCGGCTTGAGGGATGAGCTGCGCGCAGGCTGGCTGCATCGTGCAGAAGCCAAGCATGCTCACAGCAAGCGAGAGCAAGATGAAAGAGAGCATGGCTTGAATGGCGCGAAGCATGATCAAGCTCCGAGGCTCACAGCGATCATGGCTGCGGCGATGATAATGGCGCGGCGAAGCATGCAGTAGCAAGCAACTGCGCTCCTGTCTTCGGTGTAGCTTACGAACGGTTGTTGACCTTCTGGCACCTCGATTTTTAAGGGAACTTGCTTGCTAAAAAACTCATGCGGCCGCGCATACGGAAACAAGCTGCGATCCAGCCAGTAGCCCGCCACCGCAGCCAGCGTCACCAAGCTCAGCTTGTAGAGGCTTACGGTGAGCTGATGCGGGGCAAACAACCACACCGCCGCCATCAGCAACACCACAATCAAAAACCAACCGCTCATGCGCGGCAGCAAAGAATTCAAAGCACTTCGTAGATTGGCAAACATGGCAGCTCCTTCGCACGCGGGCAAAAAAATAACGGACACACCCAAGAGGGCATGTCCGTTACTGTGCCTCGCGCGTGCGAGGGGGGCTAACTAAAGTGTTTGAATTATTCGTGAGTTATTAGAATGCGATCTCGCTCTTTTTTACGGCCAACAGCTCGGGCTTCTGAGGCTGCTCTTTCTTGCTTATGCTCTAGTTCTAAAGCATCGTGCATGCCTTCCCACGCATCTCGGTGCGTATTAGATCTAAGCAGGCAATCTGCCACCAAATCATGCCGCTTTTCGCGTTTACAGGCCACACGCATTTTGTCGTAAACATGCGAAATCTCTAGGTGACACATCGCAGTAAAGTTTAGCGGCGTGATGCTGTGCATCGTTGCCTTGATGCGTTTTGGTACACGCAGTCTGATCTTGGTGAATTCAGCCAAGCATTCTTCAAACTTCCCACCAAGCTGCATGAAGATAGGCAGGCGCAGCATGGTTTCGGTGCTAGTCCACTTGCTGTGCTTCCAATCGAGCAGAGCGGCGTCCTTGAGCAAATCAATGCCTTGAGCGATGTCAGTTTTCTTGAGCTTTGTGGCTTCCCGATTCAGGCGGGCGATTTCATCTGCGATCTTGTCTTCAACGACAACGACTTGCGTATTAAATGTGATGCCGAACACTGCGCCTCAATTCATGATCGTTGTGACTTTGCCGCTTGCGTCGAAGTACAGCGTGCCCTTGGCCTTGTAGCGCCACTGCTCACTTTTGCCTAGCTTGTTTTCCATCGTCTTGATGGCGCTCGGCTCGCCCCAACTACACTTGCGAATCCACTGCGCTGATGCGCCCACTCTCGGTTCAGTTGAGCCTTTGCCGCATTGGGTTTCTGTGGCTTGCATATCAGCAGCCAAGGCCGCGCCGCTGGTTTTGGCGTACTCATCAATGCGCTTTGAGCGCTCGGCTTCGCGGGCTTTTTCATACGCAGGGTCGCCCATTGCTGGGCGCGGCTTGCTGGCTGCGAGTTTCGGAGTTTCGGCCTTTGCTGTGGGCTTGGGTGTGGCTTTGTCTTGGCATGGCGCTTCTTGAAACGTGATGCTGCCGTTGGCTGCTGTGCATTTGTTTGCTGCACTGGCCGGCATAGAAGCTGCGCAGAGTGCTACTAAAGCGATAGCGATTAAAGATTGCTTCATGATGCTTGCTTTCAAAATTTTCTGCCATGCCACACCACGCGGCCTAGCACGGTGAGCTGATCGGCTTCTTTGGCCGTAAGCGTCTCTGTGCCGTAGCGGGCATTGTCGGAGATGACATCTACTGCGCCATTGATCTTAAAGCGCAGGCGCTTCACCAGCAAGCTATCGGCGAGTTGGATCACATACACGCCCTCGCTTTTTTGCGCCATGCCGCGCATATCAAGCAGCAGCAAATCAGCATCGTTAATCGTGGGTGTCATGCTATCGCCGCGCACTTCAATCACGCAAACTTTGGTGGGGCTGCAGCCTAGTGATTGCGTCAGCCATTCGCGCTTGAAGGCCAGATGATCCACGATGGATTCGTCATGAATGATCGAGCCGCCACCTGCGCTCGCCTGCACATCATGGCGGGGCACAAACACCAGATCAGAAGCATGCTCCATCTCTCGCCGCACGCTTTCATCTGCGCTCAGGAATTTATGCAGGAGCAAATCAATGCGGCGCTGCTCTTGGGCACTTGCTTTGTGCTCAGTTTTCACGGTATCCCGAAAGCTCATGCCCTCGTCAATGCTGTTAGACATCCGCATAGAACTTGCATCCAGCTTTGCCATTGCCACACTGGTGATACCCGTCAAGATGAAGTGGCTGTCCAGCCCCAGCTCAGGCCGCCGCTTGCATAAATCGAGCACTTCTCGCTCTGGGAATGAGCCGCGTTTCTTGCGCTCCGAGAAGGCCGTTTTGCTCATTTCTAGGGCGGCCGCCACCTCTTGATCCTTGCTAACGCGGAGCTGATGTTTGAGCCGATCTAGGCTTTCTGAAAATAAATTCATATTTTTCTTGCAAATCCATAAAATATGGATTAAAGTACACATCAACGCAACAAGCAGTAATCAATTGTTTAACTGAGAAGGTCAAAAAAATGCCCATCACTCCCGAAAAACTCAAAACGAAATTCAGAAACGAAGGCAGAACTTTTAAAGAGTTTGCCACAAAGAACGGCTACCCGTACCACGAGGTTATCCGGGTGCTCAACGGCATCAACAAGGGCCATCGCGGACGTGGCCACGACATCGCCGTGAAGCTCGGCCTTAAGGAGCTCACATGAGCACTACCAACACTGCAAGCAACGAAAAGCAATACACCGTGCCTGAGCCGGTGCGCAAGGTGTGTGATCTGTTTCGTCTGCTGGCTGGCCATGAGATCAATGGGCTGGCTCCGGGCGAGATTGCCAAGGCGCTGGGCGTGGGCCCGAGCTGGGTGAGTGTGAATCTGCCGGGGCTTGCTGAGCTGGGCATGGTGGAGCGCGTCGGCGAGACGAACCGCTGGCGGCTGGGTGTGAGCTTTGTGCGCATTGCTCACACGGTGTTTACCGCCAACACGCAGGCCAAGGAGGCGCTGATTGAGCGGATGAACCGGATTGCTACACCACTATGAATTTCATAGCTAATCGCGCAATGAATATGCTGTCTAGCTGCCTATTTTGATCATTAACCCAAGGAACGAAACCATGTCAAGAAAACCAACTCCCGCGCCGATTGGCACGCCTGAATCCGCAGCACTCGCCGCAGTGACGCTTGCGCCATTGGATGCGCAGCGCGAAGTGATGAGCGAGCAAGAGACTCGCAGCTATGAGCTTGCACACAGCTTGGGCTATGAAGGCGCGCTCACTGTGGGTGGGCTAGAGGATGAGATTCGTTTTTACCAGCGCCAAACGGTGGAAAGCATGCTTCAAGTGGGTAAGCGCCTGCTGATGCTCAAGGAAGTTTCCCCGCATGGCGAATTTGAGCAACGCGTAGAGCTGCTCGGCTTTGGACTTCGTAGCGCGCAAAACTTTATGGCGGCGGCAGCCAAGGTGTCCAAAAGCGCAACTGTTGCGCTTTTGGCAGATCGCGTGAAAAACCAAAAGGCCTTTTTGGAGCTGATCACTCACGATGATGGCGTGATTGGAAGCATTGCTGAATTGGACGAATTCGACAAGATGAGCGCTAGCCAGCTTCGCGCCAAGGCGCGGGATTTGAAGGGTGAGCTGGATGCGGCTGAGGCGCAATCGGCTGAGAAATCATCCAAGCTGGATAAGCTCAAACGCCGCATTGCCAAGGCCACGCCAGATGAGAAGCTGCTGGAGCTGCAGCAAGAATCCACCGCGCTGATGAACGATGCGCTGGGCTGCTTGCGCGGGCAGATACGGCAAGGCTTCGTGCAGCTTACCGATCATGTCAATGTCAATGAATCTGGTGATCAAACGCTGTTTATGGCTGGGCTGCTCGGGCAGATTCAAGCCGAGGTGACGGCTCTGCGCGAAGAATTCAATCTGCCGGATGTGAGCAATGCCGCTGAGGCTGAGCGTGCCGCAGAAGTGGCGAAGTGGAACAAAAAGTAAGCCACTACGAAAACCATAGCGATCTACGCACAGCCATGCCAATGAACCCCGCCACCACTGCTCGCCTTGTGCAGATTGCGCAAGCTGCTGCCGCTGCGCCTAGCGGGGGCAAGGCGGGGATTTATTCGGCGGCTTGTTCGGAGCTGGGCATCAGCCCGGCCACGCTGCATCGTCATTTACAGAAAGTCATTGTGAAACCTGAACGCAAACAACGCTCGGATGCTGGGGATGTGTGGGCGAGCCGCGAGGAATGCATCGCGCTCAGCGCTATTCTGATGAGCAGCCAGAGGAAGACGGATAAGAGGCTGCTCTCGATCACGCAGGCAGTGGAGACGGCTCGCTCGAATGGCGAGGCGCGGCTGGAGCGGATTGACCCAGCCAGCGGCGAGCTGATCATGCTGAGCGACAGCGCCATTGCCCGCGCCCTGCGGCATCATGGGCTGCATCCTGATCAACTCAATCGGCCTGCGCCTGCGGTGGAGCTTAAGAGCTTGCATCCGAATCATGTGTGGCAGGTGGATGCATCGCTTTGCGTGCTGTATTACCTCACGCCTCGCTCCCAAAAAGAGAGCGGCCTGCAGGTGATGGATAAGGATAAGTTTTATAAAAACAAGCCTGCTAATTTAAAGCGCATTGAGAGTGATCGTGTGTGGAGCTACGAGATCACGGATCATTACAGTGGGCAGATTTACGTGCAGTATGTGATGGGCGCGGAGAGCGGGGAGAATCTTGCCAAGATATTCATTGATGCCACGCAGAAACAAGATGGCCATGTGATGCATGGCGTGCCGCAAATCCTGATGATGGATATGGGCAGCGCGAATACAAGCGGCTTGTTTAAGAATCTGGCGCGGCGGCTCAAGGTGAAGCTGCTGGCGCATGCGCCGGGCAATGCCCGCGCTACGGGGCAAGTAGAGAATGCGCGAAACATTATTGAGCGCAGCTTTGAGAGCAGCTTGCGGCTTGCGCCTGTGGCGGATTTGGCTGAGCTGAACGACACGGCGCAGCGCTGGAGCGCATGGTTTAACGCGAACAAAGAACACAGCCGGCATGGCAAGACGCGGGCCGATATGTGGATGACCATTGCACAAGAACAGCTTCGCATCGCCCCGCCTGTGGCCATCTGCCAAGAGCTGCTCACGCAGACACCGGAGCTGCGCGATGTGAGCGTGCAGCTCACAGTGAAATTCAAAGGCGCAAGGTATGACGTGAGCAGCGTGCCGGGCGTGATGGTGGGCGAGAAGCTGGCGATCACGACCAGCCCTTACGAAGCCAACGCCGTGCTCGTGGAGCTGAAAGATGCGGATGGCCATGAGCTGCTGCACTCAGCGCCGCTGGTGGCAAAAGATGATGGCGGATTCCGCGAGGATGGCAATGTGATCGGCGAGCATTACTCGCGCCATGCCGATACGCAGCTTGAGACGAATCGCAAAGAGGTGGAGCGCTTCACATACGACGCAGCTACCGATGAAGAAGCCGAGGCCAAGCGCAAAGCGCAAGCTGTGCCATTTGGTGGGCGCATTGATCCGTATAAGCCGATGAAGGATGCGCCTGTGCGCACCTTCTTGCCTAAGCGTGGCGAAGAGCTGGTGGTGAACGTGACGACGGCATCTAGCACTGCAGAAGAAAAGCTGCTTGAAGGCTTTGAGCTGGCTCGCGCACTGGCTGATCTGGGCATTGAGATGAGCCGGGAGAAGAATGCGCTGGTGGCTTCGCTGTATCCGAATGGCGTGCCTGAGAGTGAGCTGCCTGCGCTGCAATTGAGATTGAGTGTGCGGCAGGGGCTGCGTGTGGTAAACGGTGGTGCGCAATGAGCACTTTGTCTATGAATCCAATCGCTCGGTTAGTGGCTAAAGCTGGCGTGAGCCAAGGTGAGATTGCTCGCTGCGCTGGCCTATCGAAGAGCACTGTGAACACGATGGTGCGCGATGGCAAGTGGCCTACACGCCGCGCGGCGCATGTACGCCAAGCCGTGGCGAAGCTGCTGGCCGCTAACGGCGCTAAGCCGGGGCAGATTGCACTGCTGCCCAAGATTGAAGAGCCGATGAAAAAAGCGCTTTCTCAAAGTGCAAAAAAGTTGACCCCAGCAAGCGGCAAACCTGCTGAGGTCGATCCCTCCGTGTCTGAACTTAAACCCGAAACCCGAAAGGACGAAGATATGTTACTCCCTTATGAAGCGATTTCTGCCGCCGCGCGCGAGCACTTTGGCTTGCAGCGCAGCCCCTTTGTGGATGAGGTGCAGAGCAGCGCCGATGTGTTTCAAACGCCCTCGGTGCGCGAGGCGCGAGCCGCGCTGCTAGATGCGGGGCTGAATCACAGCTTTGTGGGTTTGGTGGCCGAGAGCGGCGCGGGCAAGAGCACGCTGGTGGAAGATTTGGAGGAGCGCATTGATGCAGAGCGCCGCAGCTTGATGGTGATTCGCCCGTTTACGTTGGGCATGGCTAGCAACGATAACTTGGGCAAAACGCTTAAGAGCACACAGATTGGCGAGAGCGTTTGCCGCGCGCTTGATCCGCAGCACAGGGCGGGCGGCAGCGTAGAGAGCCGATTCAACCGCATGCACGAGCTGCTCAAAGACAGTAGACAGGCTGGCATGCGGCATCTCCTGGTGATTGAAGAGGCTCACGATATGTCTATCACGACGCTCAAGCACCTCAAGCGCTTCTTGGAGCTCAAAGATCGCATGAAGAAGCTGATCGGTGTGGCGCTGATCGCGCAGCCCGAGCTGCTTAAGACGCTGAACAGCACGAACAAGGAAGTTCGCGAGGTGATGCAGCGCTGCGAGATCGTGAAGCTGCGGCCACTCGACGGAGATTTGGAAGGCTACCTGCGCCATAAATTCCGCAACAGTGGCGTGAAGATGGAAGCGCTCTTCGCGCCCGATGCGATGGATGCCATCCGCAAGCGCCTCTGGTATCTGGAGCGCAACACCAAGCAAGCGATCAGTGTGTGCCATCCGCTGGTGGTGAACAACCTCGTGAGCCTCGCCCTCAATGCCTGCGCCAAGGCGGCTTGGGACAAGGTGGATGCCAACGTGATTGCGGCTTGCTAAGACGAAAGTTGCACATGAAAACCCTCACTCAAATCACCCTGCCCGAAGGCAAGCGCATCGAGACCACTGGCATCTATGCCAGCACCTTTGATGCTTGGCTGACGGCGATTGAAATCTATCCGCAAGCGACGCGGATTACTACACGGAGATTGTCATGAAACCAGAATTGAAACTTGCACCCGGCGTGATCGAATTTGGAGCGAAGCACAAGGCTTTTGAATGGATCAGATTCGGACTGCAAGAAATTTTCGCTCTCGCTGAATTGGTGATTGTTGTCGTTGTGGCTTGCTTGTTGGTGGGCTTCGTTTTTGTGAAAGCGGGATGGGTATGAGCCGCCGAGCCAACACGATCAAAGCAGACAAGCCGTTGCCGGGTGCTTGGCTGGCTGTGCTGGCTGTGCTCCTAGAAACTGGCACAGGAAGCACGGCTGATTTGAAAGAGGCTTGCAAGGAATACGCACGCACGACGATCAGCGGCGTCATGTCTCACATGCATCAGCATGGATTTGTGCAATATGCGCCGGGCAAGCAATGGGGGTTGACGCATGCAGGAATAGAGGCTGCGCTGGAAGCTGAGGCTGAGGCGAAACTTTGTGCACACGACCGCGTTGTGCTTGTGCGCTCAGAAGCGCGACGCGAGATGGCTATCAAGGTCGCTGCAATGGAGGCATCAGACCGAGAAGATGCGATGGCGTTTGCAGCTGCTGATCGCGCTGCGGTGCTGCGCCTCCAAGCCGAGGTTGTAGCGTGAGCGCCGCGCACCACAACGGCATCACAGCACAAGACGTGCTTGCATGCCTGCAGTATCACTACGGGCGAGCCAATGGCATCAGCGGAGCTGAGCTCACGCTGGCGGTGAGCTTGCCGGCTGGGCAAGATCGTGTGGTGCGCAGGCTGATCACTGAGCTGCGCTTGGCTGGCAAAGCGATTGTGGGCACGCCCGAGACGGGCTACTTCATGGCGCAAACCCGCGCTGAGCTGGATGAGTTTTCCAAGTTTCACAAAAGCCGCGCCCTGCACGAGCTCACGATTTTGAGCAAAGTTTTAAACATCTCCATCCCCGAGTTGGCAGGCCAGCTCAGTCTTTTAGAAAGCAAAACAGCATGAGCAATACACCGACGAATTCAGACGTGCCTAAGGGCTTCTTGCGCAATGCGCAAGGTTCTCTCGTGCCAGAAAACAAGGTCAAGGAAATTGACAAGGATCGCTCACGCACTGTGCGCCAGCTCTGCAAGCAGGCCAAATTGGTTAGCGTCGAGCTGATGGCGTTTAAGCTGGCCGCGATGAAAGAAGTGCTCGATTTTTTAGAGCGCAGCATGGCGCTTTATGACAAGAAGCATGGCGGCACGAAGGGCAATGTGACCCTCGTGAGCTTCGATGGCAAGTTTAAGATCGTGCGCCAGATGCAAGAGAACATCGTGTTTGATGAGCGCCTGCAAGCAGCCAAGCTTCTGATTGATGAATGCGTGGTGGGCTGGGTGAAGGGCAGCAATGCCAACATCAAGGCATTGATCAATCATGCCTTCCAAGTGGATCAGCAAGGCAAGATCAGCACAGGCCGCGTGCTGGCGCTGCGCCAGCTTGATATTCATGATGAACAATGGCTGCGAGCGATGCAAGCGATTGCGGACAGCATGCAGGTGCTCAGCACCAAGCCACACATTCGCTTTTACGAGCTGCATGAGCCATCAGGCGAATTCATCATCATCCCTCTTGATGTGGCGGGGGTGTGAGATGGGGTTCATCAAGCTCAATCAAAAAGCAGCCAACTACATCGAGCCCAGCGCTCGCGGCATCACCGGCTGCCACAACTGCACACGCATGAACATGCAGCCCAGCATGTCGGGATCGCGCCAGCCGTATTGCTCACGGCTGGGCTGCTGGGTGAAAGAAATGGCTAGCTGTGATCACTATGCGATGAAGCCAGCTGCGCCAGCCGCAAGGGAGGCGGCATGAGCATCACAGATATCGCCAAGGCCATGTACGAAAAGTACATCAAAACGGTGGCTAAGCAGGATGGGCATCTGATGTGCGAGATGCGCGGCTGAAATGAGCTGGCCGATACGAAGCAGCTCGGCTGGATTGCTGCTGCTGGCGAAGCCGTGGCGCAAGTAGCGGCGATGAATGCTTGCCCGCAGGCAGTGGCCAAAGAATAGTTTTGTGCCGAGAAGGTTTTCTAGTTACGCCGCCTGTGGCTTTTTATTGAAAGAGAGATCATGAGTATTTATATCAACACACCCAAGGGCGAAGCAGCAGCAATCACGTTGACCGAGCATTGCCTGATGACTGCGAACACAAGCGGCTTGCATGGCGATGTGTTGTTGGCCGTTTGCTCGCTGGTAGCCGCTGCTGTGGCCATGCATGAGCCTACGGCTTGCCATGCAGTGGCTTTGCATCTGCGCAACGCGGCTGACAAGATTGATGGTGGATTCTTCTCGCAGCTTGGGAATTTTGCAGACTATGAGGCAGTGCAGCCTCAGGCATTGCATTGAGGTGAAGCATGGCTGATCAAGAACTATTCATCATCGTCAACATCGCCGAGCTGGAGGAAGACCCAAAGACCAGCTATGAAGGAATGATTATTCCTGACTTCTACAAGCCTAGCTACATCCATCTCAATCGCCAAAGCGCTTGCGACGAACTGCTGCGTCTTTCGCGTGAGCATACCGAGGGGAAGTTTGTGCTATTCGATGCGATCCTGTTTACACGCCGCAAGCACACCTTGGATCATGGCCTCGATATGGCGCGATGCAAGGTGTTTGAAATTGCACCGATTGAGGAGTTGAGCTTATGAGCGCTCTTTTAAATGCACACCAAAAATACATCGCAAAGGTCAAGGCCAAAGACGGGCGCGTGCTGAGCTTCACGACACCTTGTTGCGCTCAACCTTTGGAAGATGCCGTGCCAAATGATGAATTTGAAGTTTGGAGCACGATGGCGCAATGCCCGCATTGTGATGGCCTGTTCTTCAAACGATCTACGCGAGAGCACGCTGGGGCTTGGATTGCCAAAGGTGATAAGCGTTGTACTTGTGCCTCCAATGGTGAGCAGTATTGCCGTCAACATTCAGACGGGATGCCGCGTGATCAGGTGCGCGGATCATGAACCAATCTCGCCTCTCCTCTGCCATTGAAGCCGTGATGAATGTGATCATTGGCTTTGGCATCAATATGGCTGCTAACTTCGTGATCCTGCCACTGGTGGGCTTTCACATCACGCTGGGTCAGAACTTGTTTATCGGTGTGCTCTACACCTTCGTGAGCCTGGTGCGCAGCTATGCGATTCGGCGCTGGTTTAACGCTTATCTGCAACGCGCAGCGAAGCGGATGGCGGGAGAGCAGGCATGAGCAAACACATCGCTGCTATCCACGTACTGAAGAGCCAATGCAAGCTGGTGGAATCGGATTACCGCGCTTTGCTGGTAGAGCTGGTGGGTAAGGACAGTTGCTCGCTCATGAGTGAGGCGCAGTTGGTGCGCGTGCGGACGCATTTACAGAATTTGGCGGTGCGTCTGGGCGTTGCAAAGCCCGCAGCGCCGGTGCAGCCGGGGACGGCGCAATTTACTCGGCGGCGGATTGCGCCTAAGCGGAGCACCTCGGATGATCAGGATGAGCGCTGGGGGAAGGCGCGGACGCTTTGGAGCCAGCTGGCTCGGGCGGGAGCTGTGCGCGTGGATTCGGATGCGGCGCTGATGGCTTACGTGAAGCGGCAAACGAAGACGGAGGCTTGGCGCTTTTTGAATGGCTATCAGATCAATGGCGTGATTGAGAGCTTGAAGAAGTGGTGTGCTCGCTTAGGTGTGGGCGTGCCGGCTGTGACAGACAAGCCGATGACTGCAGGCGTGGTGTAAGAGAAGGGCAACAGGATCATGGGCAAGGTACATCCAACGATTGATGATTTGCAGCCGGTGCATGCGCTGCTGGCTGATGACTTCCCGGAGCTGCTGCGCGAGGCGAGCGAGGCGCTTTACTTGGAGCTGATCACGGCTGAGCCTGCGCCTCCATCGCCCGAGCGCTGCCAGCAGCTGGCGCGCACGGCACTATCGCAAGTGGTGCGGCTCTCCGAGCTATTCGGCGGCACGCAACCTTATTGGCCATCGGCCAAATACTTTGTGATGAGTGAGCGCAATTTGCAAATGTGTGCCGAGTTTCGGGGCGACTACACTTTGCTGGCGCGCAAATACAATCTCTCTGAGATCATGGTGCGCAACATCGTGGATGGCTGGCAGAAGAAGAAATTTATGGCGCGGCAAGGGGCGCTTCCCGGATTGGATTAGGGGCTTGGATTAAGCTGTGAACTTCTTTGATTTGGAAAACGCGGCCTGTGGGGCGCTGGAAGCCAAGACTGCGGCGCTGATACCTGTTTTCCAAATCGAACGAAATTGAACGGCATTTGGCCGGCTTGGCGAGGCATTGGAGCCCCAAGGCGCTGACTGCGAACCCGGCTTGTGGCGAATCTGCCTAAAAGAGCTGATAAAAACTCAAACAGTTTAGTTATTGCCCCGGCGCACTTCGCGCGACAGTCGGTGCATGCAAACACAGACCGCATCGAAAAAGCCAGCAGCGCCGAGCAGCGCCGCTACGCTGCCCGCTCAGATTGAGATCTTCCGCGCTGGTGCGCATGTGGATGATGCGGGTGTGGTGCGCAACTTTTCTGAGGCGGATGTCGCGGGCATGGTGGCTGCCTACAACCCGGCCATTCGCCAAGCGCCCTTGACCATTGGCCACCCAAAAGACAACTTGCCCGCCTATGGCTGGGTGAGCAGCCTTGCTGTAAATGCTGCAGGCCGACTTGCGATGGATACCACGCAGGTGCAGCCGCAGTTTGCGGAAATGGCCAATGCGGGCGCATTCAAAAAGCGCAGCGCCAGCTTTTACCCACCGAAGCACCCCAATAATCCCGCGCCTGCCGCTTGGTATTTGCGCCACGTGGCATTTCTTGGTGCGCAGCCCCCTGCAGTGAGCGGGCTGGCTGATTTCTCTGCTGGCTCCGATGCTGGCTGCGTGAATTTTTCAAGTGGCGCAGAGCCCGCAGTCCCGGCGCAAGCTGACGGCTCGGCCTCGCCACCCCCTTCGCCTTCTATCCCAACCCTTACCCCCGAGCAACAACTGGAGAAAACCATGTCTGATGAATTGAAGAAACAACTCGAAGCGGCGCAAGCCAAGCAAGCCGAGACGGATAAAGCGCTGGCAGATGCCCAAGCCGCTGGCGATGCTGCAACCAAGCAGCTCGCGCAGTTTGCTGAGAAGGCCAAGGCTGATAAGACGGCCAGCTTCGTGAGCTTTGCCGAGAGCGTGGATCCACAAGTGCTCTTGCCCAAAGATCGCCCGATGGTGGTGGCGGCGCTCGAAGCGCTGGAATTAGCCAAGCCCGTGAGCTTTGCTGAGGGTGGCGCGACGAAGACGGTATCGCCCTCCGATTGGTTTAAGCAGCTCGTGCAAGCCCGTGACAAGGCTGTGAGCTTTGGCGAGCATGCGCCCGGCGACGCTGGCGCTGGCGCGTCAATGCCCGGCAGCGCGGCGGGCAAGACGGAGGCTGAGATTCATGCTGCGGCGAAAGCGCACATGCGCGCCAACCCTAGCGTTAACTACAGCGACGCGCTCACGGCTGTGACGTTCACCGCCTAAGCGCCCTTAACAACACTGACATCACAAGGAAACACACATCATGATGACTGCTCTCCAAACGCGCTTGAATCAAAGCCCGATCCTCACCGACCTGATGCTGGGCATGGGGCAAGGCTCTTACATTGCTGAGAAGCTGATGCCGCGCTTGCCGCAGGTGCTCTCAAGCATCATGCTCGCAAAGGTAGGCAATGAGCGCTTCAAGCGCTACAACTTGCGCCGCGCTCCGGGCGCTGAGACCAAGGCCATCGAAATCAAGTTTGAGGGCAAGCAATACACGATTGATCAGTACGCAATTGAAGTGCCGATCCCTCGTGAGATCATTCGCGAGAGCGATACTTCGCGTCGCTTGAATGTGGGCAACTATCTGGATATCAGCCGCATTGCCATGAAGACAGCAATGGATGCGCTGGGGCAAGACTACGAGCTGGATGTGGCGGGCTTGGCCACTCTGCCAGCGAGCTATGCTGCAGGCCATGTGCAGGCGCTTGCAGCGGGCACAAAATGGAGCGCATCCACGGGCACGCCGGTGACGGATATCCGCGCGGCCATCGAAGTGGTGCGCAAAAAGATCGGCAAGCGCCCGAATCGTTTGACGCTCACGCCAGATTCTAAATCGGCAGTCGTTGGCAATCCTGAAGTGCGCAGCTATTTGTCAAACACACAAACGGGCCCCGCCACTTTGGATCAGCTCAAAACCATCTTTGAAGTTGAAGAAATTTTGATGGGTGATGCGATCTGGGTGGACAACTCAGAAGTTGGGCAAGACATCTGGGGCAACAATGCCATCCTCGCTTACGTGCCTAACATGGGCAACTCAGGCGGCGATATCAGCTTGGCTGAGCCAGCCTTTGGCTTCACCAATGTGATGGAAGGCCATCCTTATGCTGAGCCACCAGAGTATCGCGAATCTCGCAAGAGCTGGATTTATGGCGGCACATTCGAGCGCCGCGCAAACATCAGCTACAACACCGCTGGCTTCCTTTTCCAAAACTGCAAGTAAGTAAGCCGCTGGCTCACACAAAAGGATTGCTATGACCAAGAAAACTGGAATGTTGATCGCTTTGGTGGCTGTGGCCACCATGATCGACGGCGAGCGCGTGAGCTTTGCGCCGGGCGATGAAGTCACCGGGCTGCATAAGGCTGACGCTGATGCACTGATTGCCTGCGGAGCGATTGAAGATCGTGCGGCTGTGGAGGCTGATGCAAAAGCTGATGCCCGTGCGCAAGCTGACGCAGACGCGCAATTTGCTGCTGCTCGCGAAGCTGTGCAAGCGCAAGCCGAGACTATTGCTGCGCCACCTGCACCTGCACCTGCACCTGCACCTGCACCTGCACCTGCACCTGCACCTGCACCTGCAGCGGCGGCTGTCAAGAAGAAGTAACTCACTTTTATCACCCCCAACAACTCATTTTTAGGAGCACACCATGCCCTCACAAAACAACTCTGGCTTGCAATTCAACAAACGCAACGCGATCACGATGGTGGCGATGGCCGCTGTTGTAGCTAATCGCTTTATGGGCTACGACGGTCTGTATGCCACCTCTGCGGGCGGCGTGAAGGATTGCCAAGGCATCAGCGAGAGCGATGCCCCGGTGAACGAGGCGCTGGCTGTCGTGGATGGTTATTCTTACCCAGTGGAATGCTCGGTGGCGATTGCTTTCGGCGACTACATCAAACCTGCAGCCGATGGCTCTGGCCGCGCTGCCGTGGGCACGATTGGCGATCATTGCGCTCGCGCTTTGGGCGCGGCTGCTGCTGGCCAGCTCGTGGAAGCGCAAATCGTGCGCCACGTGCATCCCCTTGATTTGAGCTAACAGCCTCGCCATTCAACCTCGCCATAACGCTGCGCCATGATCTACGCTACCCGCCAAGACATGACGCAACGCTATGGCGAGCGCGAGCTGATTGATCTGACAGATCGGGATGATACGCAACAGATTGGCATGACGGTGCTCAACCGCGCGCTGGAAGATGCTGTGGCCACCGTCGATGGCTTTGTGGGCAAGCTGTATCGCTTACCATTACTAGGTTGCGCGAAGCCTGCCACTGTGGTGAGCGGCGCGGTAACTTATGTGAGCCCACCCGTGCTCACGCGCATCACTTGCGATTTGGCGCGCTACTACCTCTATACGGATTTGCCAGATGAGCATGAAGTGAGCCGTCGCCACAAGATTGCAATGGCCGAGCTCAAGAGCTTGGCTGAGGGCAAGACGCAGCTTGTGTGCCCTTGGGGCGGCTCACCGGGCGCGGCGCTTGATGCTGACCCGCTTGAATCTCAAGAAGTGATGCACAGCTTTGCGCGACCTGCCTTGAATGCAGATAGCTTGCGCGGCTTTGGTTAGAGGCGATCATGCTGCTGCAAGAGAATTTTTTTAATCTGGAGCCTGTGATAATGGCGCGGCTGCGCGAGCAGCTTGCGGGGCTGCAGCCTGCTGTGAAGGTGCTGACGGCGGCTGACTTAGACGGCGTGGAAGAAAACAAACAGTTCACGCCTGCTGTGCATTTGATCTATCAAGGCTACAGCGTGGCTGAGAGCTTGCGCAGCGACAACTCGGCGGCGCGCATCACGCAAGATTGGCTGGCCGTGGTGACGACGAGCCGCAAGAAAGCGATTCGCGCTGGCGATGCGGCGCGCGAGGATGGCGGCGTGATTGCTGTGCGCGTGTGTGCGGCGCTCATGGGTTTTCGCCCGGCAGGCAGCTCCAAGCCCATGAAGCTGGCGAACGCGCCCAATGCGGGCTACAACGCTGGCTATCACTATTTACCCTTGGCCTTTGAGGCTGAGATGACTTTGCAACCCACTAGGACCACACCATGAACGACAAAACCAAACCCGCTCCGCAAGTGGCCACAAGCCCAGCCGCTGCGCAAGAAGAGCCAGCCGCGAAGCTCTTTGCTGTAACGCAAGCCTTTTGGCTGGGCGACAAGCTCTGCGCTGCAGATACGAAAGTGCAGCTCACCGATTCGCAGGCTAAGCGCTTGGGTGACGCTGTGAAGGCCGATTGATCAACCACTGACTCAACACAAAGGACGAACATCATGGATACGACTTACTACCCCTACCTCGGCTCTGGCAAGCTCTATGCGCGCGAAGCGGGCACGGCCGCTGGGTTGATTGCTATTGGCAACACCAGCAAACTCGATTTCAAGGTGGAGGAAGATAAAAAGACTCTTCCTGACTACACCAAGCCGGGCGGCGGCACGTATGCCTCTGTCTCACGTATCAAGGCGGTGACGGCTGAATTCACGGTGCATGATCTCAATAAGACGAATGTGGCGCGAGCTGTGTTTGGCTCTGAGGCAGTTGTGGCGGGCGCTGCTGTGGTGGATGAAGTGATCATGGCTTACAAGGGCGCGATTGCGAAGGTCAATCATCCGAATCCGACAGGTGTGGTGCTCACAAACAGCGCAGGCGCTGTGACGTATGCGGCGAATGTGGACTACGAAGTGCGCGCGGGTGGCATCTTCATCATCGACACCGGCGTGATCACCGATGCGCAATCACTGAAAGTAGATTACAGCTTTGCCTCTTACAGCAAAGTAGAAGCTCTCACCAGCGGTGCGAAGACGCTGGAGCTTTTCTTCGAAGGCTTGAACGAGGCGAACAACGGGCTGCCCGTGTTGATCGACGTGTATCGCCTGCAGCTCTCGCCTGCGAAAGCTTTGGCTTTGCTGGGTGATGATTTCTCTGAGCTGCAGATGGAGGGCGAAGTGCTGAAAGATTCGAGCAAGACGGGTGTGGGCATCAGCCAATACTTCCGTGCTCGCATGGCCTGATTTGCGATGATGTGAGACTAAAAAAAAGTCCGCTTTGATTGCGGCCTTTTTTGTGAGATGAGAAAAATGGTTGCTTAGCGAAAAACGCTAGCGATTAGCCAGCCGATGAGGAAGACGGGTGGCACGATCAGGCCGATTAAGATAAGAGATCCCCAGCCGAGCGCTGCGCCGAAGCTGATGCCAGCGAGCGCGATCCAAGCGGCGAATTTGAGGGGATTGATGGCTGACATGCCCGTAATGTACGCGATCTTGAGAAAGAGCGCAGCCGGTGCGCAGGGCCTGCATAAATTCAAATAGTTTAGTTAGCCCCTCTCGCGTGCGCGAGGCACAGTGTGGGCATGTCTTCCCCGAACAAAGTTGAAATTGATGTGACGATGGACACTGCGAAAGCGGTGTCTAATGCCAGCGCACTCAATTCTGAGGTGAAGCAGCTCGGCAGCAGCGCATCAACGCTGGAAGGCTTTGCCAAGGGCGCAGGCTCTGGCCTGAATCAAATGGGGCAAGCGGGCGAGACGGCCAATGCTGGCCTCGGCAAAACCCGCGCGGGGATCACGAGCATCTCTGAGCAGCTTAGCGCCGCGAAAAACAACATCGCGGCATTTATCAGTGCGCAGCTCGGTTTGGGTGCTGTGAAATCCGTTGCGCAGACTGCTGATGAATATCAAAACCTGCAAGCCCGCGTGAAGTTGGCTACAGGCGAGGGCAAGGCCTTCACCGTAGCGTTTGAGCAAGTCACAGATATTGCCAAGCGCACAAGCTCGAACCTTGAGCAGACTGGCACACTCTTCGCGCGGCTCACCGAGGCTGGTAAAAGCTCAGGGCTGGCCACGCAGGCTGCAATTGCGCAATCTCTGCGGCTGACGGAGACGATCAACCAAGCGGTGCAGCTCTCGGGGGGCTCGGCTGAAAGCTCCAAAGCGGCTGTAACGCAGCTGATTCAGGGCTTGCAATCGGGCGTGTTGCGCGGCGAAGAATTCAACAGCGTGATGGAGCAAGCGCCGCGCCTGGCGAAGGCGTTGGCCGATGGCCTGGGCGTGACCACGGGCGAGCTGCGCAAGATGGCAGAAGCCGGGGCACTGAGCTCAGAGACGGTGATCCAGGCGCTCAAAGGCCAATCTGACACGCTCAAAACAGAATTCGGCACGCTGCCAGCCACTGTGGGCCGCGCGGTGGAGAACCTCTCCACATCTTGGACGCTCTACGTCGGCGAGGTGGACAAGGCCAGCGGCGCGAGCTCTACGGCAGCAAGCGCAATCAATCTGCTATCAAACAATTTATCGACCGTGGGCGGGCTGCTGCTTGATGCTGGCCAGGCGGTGGCGGGCTTCACGGCGTTTAACCTGGCTAAAACCTTCCTCGGCATCGGCATTGCGAGCACGCAAGCTGCTACAGGCGTGGCCACCAACACGGTGGCCACTGTGGCCAATAGCACAGCGCATCAGACGAATGCGGCGGCTGTGGTGCGCGAGGATTTGGCATTCAAGGCGCTGGCGGCTGACGTGAGCCTGCAGGCGGCTGCGCTCGGAGGCAACACAGCGGCCACAGTGGCCAATACGGCGGCGAAGACGGCATCCGGCACAGCGGCTGCAGGCGCGGCGGTAGAGGTGGGGCGCTTTGCGGCGATTCTCTCCACTCTGAAAACCTTTTCGCTGATTGGCTTGCTGACCAACATTCAAGACATTGGCAAGGCACTGGGCGAAGGCATTGCAAAGCTGCAAGGCTACAAAGACAAAACCGAAGAGTTGGCGCGGGCGGATAAGCTGGCGGCAGAGATTGCTGCGCAATCGCTGGAGCTGCGCGAGCGCGGCGAGGCGCTTACCAAACTGGCGATTGACAAGCAATTCCAGCTCTCTAAAGCGGCTGTGCTCTCGATTGCGGAATTTGACAAGCTCACGAAGGCGGGCGACAGCGCAGCGGAAGCCGTGGCCAAAATCGGCAAAGATTTTGATTTGAGCAAGCAGCCGGGCATTCGCGATGCGGCTGCTGTGCTGGATAAGCTGGCTGCAGACGGCAAGCTCTCTGCGAGCGAATTTGAAGCGGCTTGGAGCAAGGCACTGAAAGCCGTGGATCTGGGCGTGTTTGAAACGCAAGCCCGCGCAGCGCTGAGCGGCGCAACTCGCGAGGCTGAGCGCTTGGCTCAGGTGATGGATGCAACTTTGCGCGAAGCTGTGAAGCGCACGGGATTAGATTTTGATGTGATCAAGGGCGGCATGGGCCGCGCTGCGGCATCGGCCATCAACGACACAGAAAGCATCATTCGCGGGCTGGATCGCTTGAAGGCGCAGGGCGTGGATACCGGGCAAGCGCTCATTGCCAGCATTGGCAAGGGCATTCAGACGGCGGATAGCCAGCGGGCGATTGAAGCCGTGCGCCAGCAGATTGAATCGCTGCGCAAAGTGCTTGGTGATCGCGTGACGGATGGGCTGCTGGATCAGGCTACGGCGAAGGCCAAAGAACTCACCGCAGCGATTGAAGCTGCGAAGCCGGGCATCCAAAGCCTCGCTGAGGCGATGAAGCAGCTGGGCATCACGAGCGATGAATCTCTGCGCAAAACCGCTGCAACATCCAAAGAAGCTTATGACGCGATGCGCGAGAGTGGCAAGGCCAGCGCACGCGAGCTGGGCGCTGGATTTGCCAAAGCTGCGCAGGATGCGATTGATGCGAACAAAGGCATTGCGCCAAGCTGGGTAGAGGCACAAGCGGCCGGCAAGGGCTACGAGCTGGTGGTGGACTCAGCAGGCAAAACGACTGTGAAGGCGATGGGCGAGGCTAAGCGCTCTGTGGATGCGCTCTCTAGCTCCGTGCAGCAAAGCACGGAGGATTTTGCGGCGCAGGCGAAAGCGCTGGATTTGATCAACAGCAAATATGGCCAAGGCCAAGCGGATCGAGACTTTAAGACAGCTAAGGTGGGCTCTGGCAATGGCTCGGTGCTCACGAAAGACAATCTCACGCCGGTGGACAACACGGGCTTATCTTCGCTGCAAACAAAGCAGCGCAACGGCACGCTCTCTGCCGAGGATTTGAAGGTGGCGCAAGCTGTGTTTGACAGCGCAGCGGTGAATAAAGATGTGTTTGAGAAGAACGCCACAGCTTTTAGCGCTGAGGGCGCTCGCTCGATCCTTGAGACTTATAACGCGGCGCGCACTTTGTTGGATGATGTGAAGGGGCTGGGCCGCACGCGGATTGGCAATGCGCCATTGCCTGCGCCTGCTGGAAACACGCGCAGCAATGCGCCTGCGCCAAGCGCGCAGACCTATGTGGTGAAGCTGGATTTAGGCAATGGGCGCACACGCGATGTGAACGTGGCGAGCGCCAACGATGCGGATGCACTGATTGCAAGCCTGCGGGAAGCGAGGCTGGCCGCATGAGCACGCTTACCCTCACCAAGGGCGCTACGGTGCTCCTGCTGCCCTCTGCGCTGGCTTGGACGGATGAATTTGACTGGGCGGCTGTGGAGCAGACGCAGACCTATACGACGACGGGCGCTCTCTTGATTGAAGAGGCCACCAAGCAGGCCGGGCGGCCCTACACGCTGGAAGGCTCAGAGGATCGCGCTTGGATGGAGCGCAGCTTGGTGCAAACGCTGCAAAGCTGGGCGGCTGCGCCGGGCGCTGTGATGAGCCTGGTGATTCGCGGCGTGGCGCGCAACGTGACTTTTGATCACGTGCGCGGGGCGCTGGCGGGCTTTCCTGTGATGTTCTACGAGGATGGCTCGGTGGCTGGAGATGACAACTATGTGCCGACGATTCGGCTGATTGGGCTGTAAACATGGCTGCAGCAATCAAGAATATTTTGATCGAGCAAGGCGCTACGTTTCAATGGGCGCTGCGCTTGCTGGATGGCGTGGGCGCAAATGCCCCGGCGCTTGATTTGAGCGGCTACCAGTTGCGTATGCACATCCGCAGCGAGATTGATAGCCCCATCGTGCTCGTGAGCCTATCGAGTGCTGCAGGCGGTGGCATCACGATCTTGCCTCAGGCCGGCGTGGATCGTGGCTGGTTGGAGATTGTGATTGAAGCGGCGGCAACGGCTGCGCTGAGCTTTGAGGAGGCTGTGTATGACTTGGAGCTGTTGGAGCCGAATGGCTATGTAGATCGAATTTTTAAAGGCGCTGTGAGCTTAAGCCGCGAGGTGACACGGTGAGGGATATCACGGTGGTGAACGTCTCGCGCCGGCAAATCACCGTGCTGGAGAGCAAGACGGGCCGACAAGGCGGCACCGGGCTGCAAGGCTTGCAAGGGCAGCCAGGACTGAGCGCCTTTCAGCTTTGGCAACAACTGCCCGGCAATGCGAACAAGACGATTGAAGAGTTTTATACGTCACAAACGCCGATCGATGTGATTGACGGTGGCAATTTTTAAAAGGAAGCACTATGTCTAATCCCATTCGTATCAAGCGCCGCGCAGCGACTGGCGCTGCTGGCGCACCCTCTTCGCTTTTAGGCTCAGAGTTGGCCTACAACGAACAAGACAACACCCTTTACTACGGTTTTGGCATCTCAAGCGGGTCAACCGCAGCTAGTGTGATCCCAATTGCCGGCTCGGGCGCGTTTGCGAATTTGACAAGCGCGCAGACGCTGGCTGGTGTAAAGACTTTTACTTCTTCGCCAGTTGTGCCAACTGTTGTTGCGTCAGACAACTCTACCAACTCAGCTTCAACGGCTTTCGTCAAAAACCAAAACTATTTGGTGGGTAATCAAAGCATTAGCTTCACAGGCGATGCGACTGGCACTGGCAGCACATCGGTGACTTTGACGTTGGCCAATACGGCTGTAGTTGCTGGCAGCTATGCAAAGGTGACAGTGGACGCCAAAGGCCGTGTTACGGCGGGCTTGAACATGACCAGCGGCGACATCACGACTGCGCTCGCTTTTACACCTGAGAATTTGGCGAACAAAGGCGTGGCCAATGGATACGCGGGCTTAGATGCGGGCGGCAAAGTACCGGCTGCACAACTGCCAGCCAGCGTGACAGGTGGTTTGAACTACCAAGGCACTTGGAACGCAACGACGAACACGCCAACGCTGGCCAACGGTGTGGGCACAAAGGGCTTCTACTACAAAGTTACCGTGGCCGGCAACACGACGATCGACGGCGACAGCAATTGGACTGTGGGCGATTTGATCGTTTACTCCGGCACGGAGTGGGACAAGATTGAAGGGGGCACGTCTGACGTGGTGAGCGTGGCTGGTAAGGTGGGTGTTGTGACATTGGTTGCCGCTGACATCGGGGGTTTGGGCACGATGGCCACGCAAAACGCCAGCGCGGTAGCCATCACGGGCGGCTCAGTAGCTGGCGCTGCGGTGGCTGGCAATATTCCAGGCAGCGCAGCCAACGTGACGGGCACGGTAGCCGTGGCCAATGGAGGCACGGGCGTGGCAACACTCACGGGGCTCGTGAAAGGCAACGCGGCAGCGGCGTTTAGCTCGGCTACGCCAGGCACGGATTATCACGACACCAACTCGACGATTGACGGCGGGACGTTTTAAGCCATGCCCAACAAGCTACTGCTTCGCAGAAACAGCACGGCAGGCGTCGTGCCCACCTCAGGCACGGCGGCGACGGGACAGTTGCTGCCTAACGAGCTGGGCATGAACACGGCTGATCGCCGCCTGTACGCAAACTTCAACGGCGTCATCGTGCCTTACGTTGCCAAAGCTTTTAATCGCTCGCTTGCGGTTCAATCGCTAACCGCAACTAACGCAAATTACATCACTGGCAGCAACATCACGCTACCCGCAGCGGGCTTGGTGGTGGGCAGTTGCTTTCGGTGGACGTTTAATCTGACCAAAACGGCTGCTGGCACAGCTACTTCCACAATCAACATCCGCGCGGGCACCTTGGGTACTGTGGCTGATGGAGTGATTGCCAATTTCACAAAGCCGTCAGGGACGGCCGTGGTGGACGAAGGCAAGATTGTGGTTGAAGCGGTAGTCCGCACGATTGGCGCATCTGGAAGCATGGTCGCCGAGTTTTTCATGGGGCACACCTTGGCAGCTACGGGGCATCTGACGACGCCAGCCAACGTGCAGAACGGCGTGTTCATAGGCTTCAACACCACTGCAGTTACTCAGGTCGGTTTGTCAATTACGCCGGGCACGCTAGACGTTTGCACGATTCAGATGTGCATGGCTGAGGCTTGGGCTTTGTAGCCTTTAGGACAAAAAATGCCGATTCAAACAGACGATATCAAGCTGCTGGCCTCTGCTGTGATGGCCGACACGCCGGATGGCGGCGGGGCGATGACGGGGAACGTGATTGTGGATGGCGTGAGCAATAACCTGTTTCCTGACACCTCAGCGGTGGATCGGGCGCTGGGGCGCGTGAACATCCGGCAGGTATTCGGCGTGGCGCAAACTAGCGACACAGACTCAATGCTCGGTGCTCACGCGATGGTGGTGGACGCGCCGGATGATCCACTGGTGCATTGCACGCTGATGCCCGCGCCGCGCTGGGGCGCGACTCGGCAAGAATACAAAGACAGAATTGAGCGCTATTTGGTTAAAGGGCCGCTGCTGGATTGTTATGTGTATGAAGCGCACTACGCAGGTAGCTTGCAGCTCCGATTGTTTGCTAAATCTTTGGCGGATTTACCTGCGGGCGGCGATGCAATCGTGGTGCGATTGGATAACGGATCAAGCGAGCAATACCTGCGGGTGCTTCGCGTGGCGCTTTCAGTCATTGTTGTAGAAAAAGTCCCCATCAACATTGCCAATTGCGATTTGGGGCAGGCACTGGATTTTGATTTTCCGGGGAAGAATCCCGCTGAAATCAAAGACTTGTTGCATCCGGGGACGACTGGCGTTTTCACGACGACGATTTCTGCGGGTGCAGCTTTTTACGGCATCAAGCCACTCGGGGCAGCGGCTAGCATCGGGCAGTATCAGGCAACCACATCTGGTGGCATTTTCTCACCTATCGTGCCGGCAGCCACGGTGGAGAGCCCGCTGGTGGATCAATATCCACTGACGTTGCGCCAAACGCTATCCCGCACAGCCAGAGCGACACTGACTTTGCCTGCGCAAACGATGGCGCTTGGCGCTGACACCGAGGTATTATTCCCAACGGCGATAGAGCCGGGATCGCTCGTGATGACGCATGGCAGCACGCAATTCACGGATGATGGCGCTGGCAACCTTCGGCAGGGCACAACAACGGTGGGTACAGTGCTCTACGCGCAAAGAGTTGCGCAGATTGCAAGCGGTGGATCAGCTTATGGCAGTAGTAGCTTGGTGATTAGTTACAAGCCGGCCACCGTGGCGCAGAGCGGCACATACAGCGATGCGCAAGAGATCACGGTGGCAAACCAAGGCTTGGTTTACACCAACGCTTTTGAGCCACCGCCTGCACCGGGCACATTCACGCTGAGCTACATGGCGCAAGGCCGCTGGTATGCGCTCACCGACAATGGCAATGGCCGGCTTTCTGGCGGTGATCCGGGCTATGGCGTAGGCACAGTGAGCTACACGACGGGCTCGATTGGCGTGACGCTAGGCGCTTTGCCGGATGTAGGCAGCGCTTTGATCTATCAATGGGGCGATGCGGCAACAGCGCAAGACTTTATTGGCGCAGCGCCAGCGCGCTTAAAAATGCTTTACGAGATTGCAGATCAAGTAAGCCTGCCATCCCTGACTTTTGCTTGGAGCAACGGCTCGACGAATTACACGGCAGTGGTAGATGCGGATGGCGTGATCAGCGGCGATGCCACAGGTTCGGTGAAAATCCGGCCGGGCAAGTTTTCAGCGCTTAACCTATCGATAGGTGGCAACGCAACACCACGCAGCCAAGCGGGCTTAAGCGGCGTGCAGGGTGAATCTCAGGCGCGGAGCACCCTGACGACCGTGGGTTATGTGGCTGCTCCGGCTGCGCAATCTGTATTTGGCGGCACTTACGATCCACCCGCCGCAGTAATTGACTTTTCGCCCAACGTGCTGCCTAGTGGATCGGTTGATCTGGTGTGGGCAAGATTTCCGGGCGCATTCCCCGGCAATCAGATTGGTAACGGCAATGGCACGGGTGGCTTTGCTCTACCGCCCTCCATCTCGCCGGGGGCATTGGCGGCGGGCATTGCGCTGCGTGGCCAGCGCGGCTTTGACATTCCCGGATACATTGACTTGCGCGATAACAAGCTGGGCAATGTTGTGGGCAAGATCAATGGCCAAACGATTACCTTTGGCTCGATCAACTACACGACGGGCGCTGTGCAGTTGCAAGCTAGCGTGGTGGCTGATGTGTACGAAAACATCATCGCCTCTTCTTTAACGACGACAGGGCAAACGCTTTTCTATGAGAAAAAAGTCTTGCGCACGGCCATCACGATTCAGATTGACCAAACGCAAATCGTAGGCATGACTTGGCGCTTGGTGGGCGCATCGGCAGGCGCAGCAAATCAATCAACTTCGATTGCTGCACCCGTGTGGCAGGCTGAGATTCCGACGCGCAGCGGCTACACCGTGCGCGCGGATGGGCTGGCAATTCGGATTGGCTCAGACACCTACTTCGGCGACAACGGCAGTTTGCGCAAAGGCTGGAATGCACAATCGGGTGCGTATGCCGTGAGCGCGGCGGGCTTGATCAACGAAGCGGGAGTGATCACGGTGGCATCGCTTCCGGCGAACGGGCAAAACGCAATTACAGTGAGCAATACCGCGATTGATTTGGCGCAATCGGGCACGGTGGGGCAAGGCGTGTTTCGCGTGGCTTCAGCGCCACTCAAGGCAGGTGTATTCCAGCTTCAAGCGGGCGCGCTGATTGGCAGCGGCAATGGCGCGGGTGTGATTGCCGGCGGTGGATTTACGGGCACGGTGGACTACGCGCGAGGCATCGTGCGCTGGCGCAGAGCAGCTTTGACAGACAGCTACACGCAGGCTCAATGGGAGGCACTGGGCCCCATTCGCGCGACGGAGCTGAGCTACAACGCTGTCTTTCTTCAATATCTGCCGCTTGATGCGAATTTGCTGGGGCTTAACACAGCGCGGCTGCCGCTCGATGGGCGCGTGCCGATTTTTCGTGCTGGCCAGCTTGCGGTGGTGCATAACACGCTGACGACGACGCTGCCAAACCCGTTGTCTAAAAACACGACTTACCCGCTTGGGCGTGGCCGAATTTCTAGCGTGCGAATCAAGACGGTGAGCGGCGCTGTCGTGCCGCAAAGTTTGTACACAGTCAACTTCGTGTTGGGCGAAGTGCTTGTGCCGATTGGCTCGAACATCACGACCTACCCGCAGCCTTGGACGGTAGAGCATCGCATTGAAGACCTGCTTGTGGTGAGCGAGGCTGATATCTCGGGGCGATTGAAATTCACACGATCAATCACGCATAACTTCCCTGCGAACACGTCATTCGTATCCACCGCGCTGACTTTTGGCGATTTGTTTGGCCGCGTGGCGGATGTGTTTGATCAACAGACTTGGACGGGTGCTTGGAGCGATGCGCGGATTGGCGCTGACACGCTGGCCACCTACAACACAATTGACCACCCCTTGACAACGACGAATCGCGGCGCTGTGACGGAGCGCTGGGCTTTGATCTTTACGAGCAATACGGCTTTCCGCGTTGTGGGCGAAAACTATGGGCAGGTGGGCGTGGGCGATATCAATACGCTTTGCCAGCCTTACAACACGGCTGCGCTTGCTCCGTTTTTCAGCATATCACCGGCTGGCTGGGGCGGCGGATGGGCAGCGGGCAATGTGCTGCGGCTCAATACTTTTGCCTGCGGCGCAGCCTTTGGCGTAGTGCGCACGGTGTTGCAGGGCTCGGATACGCTGGCCAGCGATCAATTTACGCTGGCTTTCCGCACGGATGTGAACGCCTGATTTTGGAGATAAAGAGATGAGCCAATTTGTGATGTGGTATGACAGCAGGGAGGGCGGATCGCCCGTGCTGAATAATGTGGCGGGCAGCTTGATTGGCGTGTTGGATGCCTGTTTAGTGACCGGCTTTAACAACAAGACGATTAGCTCACTGGTGGTGGCAGGCGGTGTGGCTACGGCCACTTGCGCGGCGCATGGCTTTATGGGCAAGTACTCGCAGGATATTGAGATTTCGGGTGCGTCTGTTCCCGCTTTGAATGGGCGGTTTCAGCCAACCGTGGTGGACGCTAATACGTTTACCTTTTTAGCACCGAGTGTGAGCAATCAAACTGTGAGTGGCACGATCACGGCAAAGAGGCCATCGTTGGGCTGGAGCAAGCCGTTTTCTAATGCTGATACAGCTATTTATCAGCGGACAAATCCGCAGGCGACTTCAATGCTACTGCGTGTCTCAGAGCCCGCTGGCTCTGTTAGTGCCAAAGTTTTGATGCTTGAATCGGCGACTGGCGTGAACACGTTCGTTGACCCGTCGCCAACGCCAAGCCAGTGGGCGGGCGGGTTGGATTGGCTTAAGAGTTGGCCTAACGCGACCCCTAAGCCTTGGCAAATCGTTGGCGACGGCAAGAGTTTCTATCTCTTTATCCAACCCGACAACCCCACACCTTACCCGCGCGCGATCAATCTCGAAAAACCGTATGCATTTGCTTTTGGAGATTTAATCAGTTTTAAACAGGTGGATGCCTATAACGCATTCATTGTTGGCATGACGGGAGATATCTACAGCACAGGTACGAATGCAGGCCATGATCAAACGATTGGTGGATCAGGCAATGCTTTCTCAAGCATCTTTCCAAGCTCTTGCATTGCACGAGCTGCTGACCAAATCAACAAAAGTATGTTTTTCGGATTCAAAACGCCAGCTAATGAATATTCAGGCTCTGAGAACAATGGCACGCCTTTTCCCAGTACTGTGGACAACGGATTGATGCTCATGCCTGGAATGGCTGTGTACGAAGCTGGCCAAGCAAGAGCAGCTAATTTTCAATACCGAGGAGTAATGCCGGGGACGATTTATGTGCCCGCAGCTAAGCCTTACCAGCACACAACAATATTGCCTAACGTGGTTAATCTTGCGGGGCGATCTGTGATCATGATGGCTTACATGAAGCCGCCGAACACTGGTTGCCAAATCGCTATCGACCTGACTGGTCCTTGGAGTTGATATGACAGTTACAGCCGTTGGGGGCGCGTTTGCAGATGTTGTGGATTTGGTCGAAGGCGGATCGTTCAAGGTTTCCGGCACGACGAAACGCATCAGCACGCCTCTTGGCTCAGCAGACGTGCCAGTGAGCCGTCAAGTGCGGCTGCACGATCAATTGACGGGTAAGCTGATACGGATTAAATGGAGCGATGCGGGCACTGGCAACTATGTTTTTGAGCGCATTCGAGCAGGTGTGTTTTACGTCGTGTCGTTTGACCACACGGGGCAATACAACGGCGTGATAGCCACGAGCGTTGCAGCGGAGCCGATGTGATGGCGCTCTCGCTGGTTGCTCGCCAATTGCGTCTGTCGGCTGTGCGCGGGTTGATCAATGCGCAAGGCGGGGGCGCAGTGCATCTCTACCCTGCACCAATGGCTGCGCGGCCAGAAGATACGCCAGTTGGCGCGCCGCTGGCGATCATCGCTCTCGCAGCTAATTGCGGCTTGCTTGGCGCGGCGGGTAACGTGGCCAGTCTGACGTTTTTCCCTGTTGTGGGCAACGCTGCTGTGAGCGGCGAGGTGGCTTGGGCTCGGTTTGTAGATGGCGCGGGCGTAGCTGTCTATGACGCGCTGGCGGGCTTGCCGTCTGCTAACTTGCCGGTAGCCATCACCGATAACAAGATGCCACCATCCGCACAGGTTTACGCTGGCGGCGAAGTGCAGATTGCTGCTGCGGTTTTGACGGAGTAAAGCGCATGGAAGCGCTGCTATTTTCTGAAGCATCTTACGCGGGCGGCGCGGTCAATTTGTTTTTTGGTGGCGCAAATAATTCATCTGCGCTTCGCACGAACTTGGTTTTTAAAAGCCCGCCTTACGAGGGCGGCAAGGTGCGGCTTGTTTTTGGCACGGAGACTGGCTCAGAGGGCTCGGGGCCTGCGCCCGACCCAGTTAGCTTGACGGTGCAAGCGATGCTGCCAGCGCCTACGCTGGCAATGGCTACTTTGTTTGACAACCGGCTCACGACTTGGCGCGATCAGCGCGTGGCTTGCCCTTACCAAGCAGCACAGAAAACGCGTGACTCGACAAGCTCTGGCTGGCGGTCTGCAAAGCAAGAGCTGGGAGGTCTTGATTTGCCTTGGCAGCACGCGGCTAAATCGGGCAAAGCCACTGATGTGCCGTTTGCAATTTCCTTGCCTACAGAGAACTCAAGCGTGATGCCTTGGGCGATTGCTGATTCGGTAGATGCACTGGGGAGTTTCGCGTATCAAAAAGCCGCTGCGCAGGAAGCCTCTGCGGCGGGCATCTGGGAGCTGGGTTTGCCAAAAGCCGTAAGCGCGCAGAGCTTGATGGAAGCGGCGACTCGGCTTCAAGACATGAAGATGGGCGTTTGGCAGATAGCAGCGTCTTTGGGCCGAGTGTTAAACGACGATTTTGGCAGGGGGCGTGCTCTTGTACTGCCCACTGAGATCATGCCTTGGCAAGTCGCTAGGCCGCCCCAGGCAGGCGGTGAGGTTTGGCCTATTGTTATTGGCCAAATTGACCGTTACGTGCCTGACCCAAATTTGCTGTTCCAATGCCCGCCTTTGGCTGCGCCTTGGGTGCTTTTATTTGGCCACCTGCCTTGCTACTTAAGCGGCACGCTATCGGCTTTCTATATTCTTCCCGCGAGGTTTTACATGACAACAAATACCGTGTTCGCGCAGCTTTTGCCTTCGCTGGCCGACGTGCCGATTTACGCGGGGACGACGATTAGCGCGGATGTGGGCAGCTACGGGTGGACGCTCTCAGCCACGGGGCCCACATCGCTTTACGATCAGCTCAAGCCGCTGCCCGGCCAGCCTAAGCAAATTAGCGTGACGATCAATGGGCTGCCTTGGTTGTTTGCAATTGATCACCCGCGCCGCGCTACGAGCTTTGGCAAAGATGTGGTGCAGATCACGGGGCGCAGCGTGACAGCGTTGCTGGGTTCGCAGTTTGCTCGGGATACATCGCGGCTAAACACCGCACCTGCTACTGCACAGCAATTGGCTGCGCTGGCGCTGGATAACACGGGTGTGGCGCTGGATTGGGGCTTGGAGGACTGGCTTGTGCCGGCTGGGGCTTGGAGTCATGCGGGAACGCCGCTGGAGGCTGTGCAGGCAATTGCAGCTGCTGCTGGTGGCTACGTGCAGAGCGCTAGGAACGCGGCTACGCTGCAAGTGCGGCATCCGTATCCGTTGCTGCCGGGCGGCGTGCTCGGTGGGCCTTGGAACTGGAACGGGGCATTTACACCAGACGTGACGCTTGCGCCAGATGCGATCATCAGCATCAGCGAGGATTTGCGGGAATCGCCAGAGATCAACGCGGTGTACGTTTCGGGGGCTACTCAAGGCGTTTTGGCGCTGGTGAAGCGGGCGGGCTCGGCGGGGGATTTACTTGGCTCTCAGGTGACGGATGCGCTGATCACGGCGAATGAAGCGGCGCAGCAGCGCGGGCTGGCCATCCTTGGCGCGGCTGGCGGGCGGATCATGCGGCGGCTGGAGCTGCCAGTTCTCACGGGCTTGAATCAGCCGGGCGTTCTGAGCACGGATCAATTGCTAGGCATCTCGGGCGCTTCGCCTTGGCGCGGGCGCGTGCGAGCTGTGTCAGTCTCCGACTCGCGGCCAGCGCTGCGGCAAAACGTGTTGGTGGAGGTGGCCTGACCATGCTTAACTCATTCAAAGAACTCTTGGATTTGCTGCCGCAAACGCCGTTGTTGGTGGGGCAGATCACCGTTGTTGCCAGCGGAACGGCGACGGTGCAGTATCCGGGCGGCGGCACGCAGCTTGTGCGCGGCTCGGGCTACAGCGTGGGGGCAAAGGTGTTTGTGCGCGATGGCGTGATCGAGGGGCTTGCGCCATCGCTGCCCACAGTGACGATTGAGGTGTAGCGCTACCCAAAAAAAAGACGGGCGACCCGCGTGGCTGCGCTAACAGCCCCGAGAATCCCTTCCCGCAGATTGAGCCTGCAAGTCGGCTAAGACCCGCCACCGTGTACACAGCGGGGTTAGCCTAACAGAGTTTCCTACGGGGAAAGAGGCTTGCATGACAGAAATTAGATGTGGGGCTTGCAATCGTAAGCTCGGCGAAGGACAATTTACCCAGCTCATGATGAAGTGCCCACGGTGCGGAGTCATGAACAATTTGAGAGCCACGAGCCCCCAACCTGAGTGCCACAGCGCGCCTACGAGAGAAAGCGCTATGAATGACACACTCACACCAAATCAAGCCCCTTGTGGGCAGCCTGTTCGCAGGCATAGGGGGCTTTGATCATGGATTTGAACAAGCCGGATATCAAACCGCGTGGCAGGTTGAAATCAACCCGATGCTGCGCGAAGTGCTCAAAATGCGGTTCCCGCACGCACAGCAATATGCAGACGTGCGAGAAGTCGGATCGCACAATCTCAGCTACGTTGACGTGCTCACAGGGGGATTCCCCTGCCAAGACGTCTCCAGCATGGGCTCACGAGCCGGGCTCGCAGGGGCGCGGACGGGGCTGTTCTGGGAAGTCTGCCGCATCCTCACGGAAGTACGGCCCCAGTGGCTGGTGCTTGAAAACGTCGTGGGCTTGCTCACTAGCAATGGTGGCCAAGACTTTGGCGTCGTCCTCCAAGCCCTTGCCGAGCGCGGGTATGTGGGATGCTGGCGCGTGCTTGATGCTCAGTATTTCGGAGTCGCCCAGCGTCGCCGTAGGGTTTTCCTGGTCGCAGGTCTTGGAAGACAACCCCCCGCTGGGTTGCTTTCTGACGCCGCGCCAGTGGACTCAATACCTGGCACGCTTACAGCGGAGCAAAAGTCACGGCTCGCGGATGAATGGCCTGCCTATTGTCTATTGGCCAAGAATGCAGCCAGCCTCATCGGTATCGGTTGTGAGAATCTTGTCTGTCACGAAGGCGCAGGGAGTGCGATGGCTGAGCGGGCCAGAGTGCTTGAAGCTACAAGGCTTCCCTCGGGACTGGATGCGACCGATCACGCAGAAGCTAGGGCAGCAGGCAACGCAGTTGCCGTACCAGTGGTAAGGTGGATCGCTGAGCATTTGATGCATGCGATGTGAAAGCACTTGCCCAGTGAGCAATTCTTTTGTTTATTGGGCAATACTTTGAGGAGCGCATTTATCTCGCTCTGAGATTAGAATTTATCTCCCCGCGCTTTAGCCGTGGCAGGCAAGGCGGCAGCGCGGGTGGGAAAAGATATGCAAAACGCGGTAGGCGGCACGCTGGGGCTGACC
>JAYSRZ010000247.1:0-1618 GCA_043720775.1 Variovorax sp.
CGGCGATCTGCAAGGGGGGCAAGGCTACTTGCAGCAAACCATTCCAAACCCGATGAAATTCACGCAAATCGGGCGGCGCTTGCAGCCAATCTAAAAACGTTTCTAGTTTGACCGCATGCGCGTTATGAGCTTGCGGATAAATCTGCCATACAAAAGCGCGACCTGCCCAAATCGCGCGAACCAATGAATCCTCGCCGCGTACGAAATTGAGATCGCAGGCTCGAAGCAGCGCATCATATTGCGGTTGGGATAAATAGAGTTGCTCTTCAATTGATAGCGCCTCACGCATATTCCATGAGGGTGAAGCATTATTTTTGCTTAGAATCGCAGCGTTAAGAGCCTGCTTGCCGCGCCCGGGCAGAACAACAAGCGAGCAGCTGCTTGGTGCATTGGCCAACTGCTCAACCAAAGCTTCTAACACTGGCGGCTCGTAACAAAACAGGCTGATCCGGCTTTTCGCGTTGTGCGCTGCTAGCTCGCCAACTGCATCAGCCTCACGAATCAAGCCGCCCGTGCCCGGCGTGAAGCCGGGATAGAAAAACCATTTAACCAAACCCTGAGCGGGGCCTGCCATCACAGGCGAGGCCAAGCCGTGGCTGCGTTCTACATAGCTTTCTGCGCTCAAATATTCCAGATTGATCCAGACAGGATTTTTTAAGGCTTTTTGGCTTGTGACACCCGTAGAGTCTGCGTGAAGCGCTATTGAATCCATAGCAATCCAATTTGGATCAAGTTCGCATCCGAAGGCCTCGATGACGACATCGCCGGGCAGCTCGCCTCGTGGCATGGATTGATTCGGCAGCCAATGCCTCACCTCAACGCCTTCGCAGCCATCAGGCGCCATCCAAGACAGCGCCGATGCATCATCCGCCCACAGCCGCACCGTTTGCCCACGCACAGCCAGTGCTGCACAGAGCCGCCAACACACGCCGATGTCACCAAAGTTGTCGATCACGCGGCAAAAGATATCCCAGCGCATCATCACAAAACTTGAATTTTTTAGCGTTTTTCGGTTTGCCTTTTCGCGCTTTTCGCGTTACACGGCGGCTTCTAAAATCGCCAACTCGCCTCGCAAAGAAAAGCCCATCCGCTGTGTCACGGAAATATCAATCAATTGACCCGGCAATCGCGCCATGCCTTGCGCATGGGTCGAAAAATTCACCACGCGATTGCACTCCGTGCGCCCCATCAGCTCCAGCTCATCCGGTTTGGATTGACGCGAAGGCCCTTCCACCAAGATGCGAGCGGTTTTGCCCACGAAGGCATCGCTGAGTGCATGCGTGTTGTCGTTGATCGCTTTTTGCACTTGCATCAAACGAGCATGCTTCACATCATGCGGCGTATCGTCTGCAAGAGAAGCAGCGGGCGTGCCGGGGCGGGGGCTGTAGATAAAGCTGAATGAGTTGTCAAACTGCATGTCTTCAATCAGCTTCATCGTCTTGGCATGATCGGCATCGCTCTCGCCCGGAAAGCCGATGATCAGATCGGTGGAGAGATGCAAATCGGGGCGAATGGCGCGAATTTTTCGGATGATGCTTTTGTATTGCAAACTGGTGTAGCCGCGCTTCATCGCCGCAAGAATCACATCTGAGCCATGCTGAGCTGGCAGATGCAAATG
>JAYSRZ010000248.1:0-1613 GCA_043720775.1 Variovorax sp.
ACCGCGCTCAAGCGCTCGCCCAATTTGCCCGACGTGCCCACCTTAGCCGAGGCGATGCCCGGACTCTTCAAAGATTTCGCCCCCATCACGCAAATGCTGCGCGTGCCGCAAGTGCTCGTGATGAATGCCGAGACGGCTGTGCGATTGAAGATCAACACCCTGCAAGATTTCGTCGCCTACGCAAAAGCCAATCCCGCCAAGCTCAATTTCGCCTCAGGCGGCAATGGCTCAGGCGGCCACCTGGCCGGAGAAATGTTCAAGCAACGCGCAGGCGTGTTCGCCGTTCACATCCCGTACAACGGTGGCAACCCCGCCCAGCTCGCCTTGCTCTCCGCGCAAGTCGATTTCAATTTCGACAACCTCGCCACTGCCGCGCCAAATATCCGCAGCGGCAAGCTCAAAGCGCTGGGTGTCACCGCGCTCAAGCGCTCGCCCAATTTGCCCGACGTGCCCACGCTGCAAGAGGCCATGCCCCAGCTTTTCAGCGGCTTCGCCATCGACACATGGTGGGGCTTGGTCGCCCCCGCAGGCACGCCTCTTGACGTGGTGAGCAAACTCAACGCAGCATTCACCGCCGCACTCAAACTCCCCGACACCCAAACCCGCTACGCCACCCTCATGGCCGAGCCCACCCCCACCAGCCCCCAAGAATTCGCCGCCTTCATGACGCAAGAGCGCGCGAGGTATGAGAAACCGGTGAAGGCGAGTGGGGCGAGGGTGGATTGAGATGGCAGGCCAATCCACTCAGATTGTTTATGTGCTGACCAACCCGGCGATGCCGGGCTTGCTAAAGATCGGTAAAACCACGCAGCTCGAAGTAGAAGAGCGCATGAAGCAGCTTTACAGCACGGGTGTTCCAATTCCGTTTGACTGCGCATTTGCATGCAAAGTCAAGGATGCGAGTGAAGTTGAAAAAGCTCTGCACCTAGCGTTTGGCATGACGCGGCTCAACCCGAATCGAGAGTTTTTCAAACTTGAGCCTGAGCGCGTGATTGCAGTGCTGAAGTTGCTTAAGGTTGATGACATCACAGCTGAGTTTGAGCAGACGATTGAATCCGATTTACCTGAAGCGGATAAGCAATCAGCGTTGGTCGTCAAGCGCAGTATGCGCCCGCCGATGAATTTTTATGAACTGGGTATGACGACGGGAAGCGTGTTGGTGGCTAAGGAAGGCGGGAAGCAGGCGGTTGTCGTGGCTGAAAAAAAGGTGCAGTTCGAAGGAGAGGTCTCATCCTTGACAGCTGCAACGCGCAAACTCCTATCGCTGCCAGAAGACTATGCAATTCAGCCCTCTCCACACTGGACATTCAATGGCAAAACCGTCAAGGAAATCTATGAAGAGTTTCACAGCCGACAAGCAGAAAACTAAGACTGCAATAACTTGGCTATGAAAAGTACAGCCACCCTCACTGTTAGCGAAGCAGAGCTCAAGCTGCGCACCGATTACTATTTGCAAAAAGTAGAGCTCGAAGGATTGACTTTGTTGATTGACCGTGACGGCGTGATTGCCGCTCAAATTACGCCACCCTCTGCGCAACCAGATTTGACTGTGGCGAGAGCTCAAGGCTAATTTTCGGGTAAACCCTGATATTTTCGGGTTGAAAAGCATTCAA
>JAYSRZ010000249.1:0-4497 GCA_043720775.1 Variovorax sp.
TTTTTGAAAGCTATTTAAGCGACCCGCAGCGATCCAAACAGCCCATCTTTCTCATCCTCCGGGCCAGCGGCAAAATACAGCGCATTGCTGTCTCCCAAGGAGACGCCATTGCCGAATTGCAACGCCCATAGCCTTGCAATCGCCACTGCTTTGCCGGCAGCATCCTTCAGATCGTCAATGTAAGCGCCTGTGGCTAGATCAAAAGCGCAAATCCGCCCTGCGCCGCCGAAATTGCCCACTAAGAGCTTGCCGCTGAGCAGTCCAAAATCCGCTGGCGCAATCGCGATGCCCCAAGGCGCATTGAGGCGCATAGCGTCCTGATAAATGCGCACTTGGTTGCCCGCCGTGTCGAATTCCACCAGTTTGCCTTTGCCCGGCTTATTGCCACTGGCCAATTCAGCCGCTGCATCAAGTGCGTCTTCTTCTGCGGCGTAAAAACTCCCCGGCACGGCTGGATCTTCTTGGCTTAATGCATAGGCCACAAATACGCGATCTTTCACGCCATCGCTGAGCACTTGAATGTTGAAAGGCGCAGGATCGCCGGGCTTCACAGCCCCGCCTGCACCTGTGCCAAACGGGTTGGCAAAACCAGTGGTCGCCACTTTTTCCCATGCCGCATTCAAAGTCACAATTTTCGGCGCTGCGCCAAAATCCGCGAGCCACATCGTGTCCCACGAGCCTGGTTTGATCGCCACGCCGAAGAAGGCAGATTTGTCTGCTGAGCCGTCAAACACCTGCGCCGCCGCGCCATCCACGCGCACAGTGCTGCCGTCGCTGGCGCGATCCGTCCATGCGCTCACGATGCCTGAATCTGTAGCGAAGACGAAGCGCGCTGAGCCATCGAAATTCAACGCTGCGCCAGTGCCGGGTTGCACAGCCGTTTGCGTGGTGACTTTGAATTTATTCTCGGTCAAGCCTGCGCCGTTAAACACCACGCCCGTGATCTTGCCTGCGCTGGCCTCAGTGATCAGCGAATCCGCACCGGGCACGCTCACTTCTTTGAGCCCGTCTTGAAAGAATGGCCGCAGGGATGCCGTCGCCGAGCGCTTCACATCGCCCACATACTGCCAGCTTGTGCCGCCGCCGCCCACCCAGAAATGCCCGCCCGCGCCCGCTGGCCGCGTGGCGATGCCCCAAGCGTCGATGAAATTGGGCTCTAAGAATTGCGCGTTGTAGCTCGCTTTGTTGGCCACTAAATTGGTTTGCGAGTATTTGTTCGCAAGTGGCGTTGCAACGGGTGCTGCGGCCTCTGAGCCTCCTCCGCAGCCGCTCGCAAGCAAGGCCCCAAACCCAGTTACGGTCGCTGCGCCCGTCCCTGCAAAAGTTGCCGCCGTGCTTGTTATCGCAAAACGTCTGTTGATTTTCATAGCCAGCTCCTAGATAAAAGAGGTTCATCTGCTGGCTTGCCTGCTTTGAGAGATATAGCTTGGCTGGCTAAAGATGCAAGTGTATATTAAATGAGAACGATTCGTATTTGCAATGTGATTCATCCTAAAGTACGATATGCGACAAGGCATTTCAGACCACATCGGTGAGCACATTGATTTTTTAGAAACACAGATTGATCTGACAGAGACCAGGCGATTGCAAAATTTCCTGAAAAAACAGATCAGTCCTGCTGGCTAAAAGTTTATGCATTTTCAACTGTTAGAGCCCGTAGATACTGCGTAAAGCGCTATCTATTTAATAGCGTTTGTAAATCAATTCCACCGATCCTTGAGCGTCGCTTTCATTCCTGAAAAGATTCTTTGCAATTAATCGGAAGAAATTGCTTGCTTTTCAAATGATAATGATTATCATTTGATTAATGAACCTTTCACCCATGCACTCACCCCAAGCTGCCTATACATTTCAAGCTGTTTTCAGTTCAACACAGCGCCGAATGCCAGCAACCCAAGCCCCAGCGCTGCCCAGCGAAAGCTTACTCAAAGGCCACAAGATCGTCGGAATCATGCACAACGGCAGCCTCTACAAACTGCAAGCGACCAAGCTAGGCAAATTGATTTTGACCAAATAGATGATTTAAAAAGGTCAAACATGAACAATTGCCCAAGCACTGCAGCCACAACAGAATTCGACATCAGCGGCTTAGAAGCCATGCTCGCCGGCACGCTTTGCCTGATGAGCGCTTATTCGCACTGCGAGTGCAGCATTGAAAACAATCAAAGGCTCATCGGTCTAAAAATCGTCTCAAATCTAACTTGCTTACAACACCAGAATTCTTTGAGCCCTGAATTTCGCAAGGTGCTCTCCAAAGTCTGTGAATCTTGGCGGCAACACAGCTTTCTAGCACAGCCAAAGCAAACGCAGAGCACATTGCCAGTAGCAATGCCCTCACCTTTTTGGCATGCAGCGCCGAACACGGTGCAATAAACAGCTTTTGTTTTAACCAGTTCATGCGAGTTTGACGATGTGCAGCTTGACACACAAAATCTATGGCGAGCCGGCAAGCAGTGTGCGTCAAGCGCTACTAATCAGATAGCGATTGACACGCGATAGCCCTGCACTCAAGCATAAAAATTCATTGAGATATGCGATGCGATGAGCTGTAGAGTTACCATTGATGCTCACTGTTAACACGCCTACTTTGCACAACCCATCACAATTTGTTCGGCATGCACAAGCATGCTCTGAGCAGAATGCTTTAGTTTTTCTTCATGCTTGAATCCATTGCATTGCACAAACGCCCGATAGCTGTAGCTGCTGCCGTCGGGCTGCTGCATTTGGGCGGCTTAGTGGCGCTGCAAAGCGGGCTGCTGGTGCGCGCGTATGAGCTGGTTGTGCCGGTGGAGATGATCAGCCAAATCATCGAGCCGCCCAAGCCCTCACCGCTTATCCCTCCGCTTATCCCTCCGCTTGTGCCGCCAGCTCCCCCGCCGCCTACGCCTACGCCGCCGCGCGAGCCCGTGCGCGTGAACAAAGCCGTTGTATTGCCACCCGCACCGCAGCCGCTCGCGATCAGCGACCCCACGCCTGCACCCAACGCGCCCATCAACACACCCGCGCCGCCTTCTGCTGTTCCACCCATCACAGCTCCTGTCGCTGCCGCGCCCACTCCTGCGCCTGCATTGCCACCAGCGCCGACGCCGGTTACTGAAAAAGTCATTGAACCCGAGATTTCTGCTGAACACCAAGCCAACGAAGCATTGTTTAGACCCTCAAGTGTCTCAACTCGTCTAGGCGAATTCGGCACGGTCGTTTTATCGGTCACTGTTGGGGTGGATGGGCGCGCAAAGGATGTGGCTATCTCCAAAAGCAGTGGCTTCTCCCGCCTAGACAACACCGCCATCCAAGGCGCGATGCAGGCACGCTTTAAGCCTGCGACGCGAGGTGGCATCCCGATCGAACGAAAATTTTCTTGGCCTATTATTTTTTCTGAACGCAAACTATGAATTCAACATTCGGTCTCTCCCAGCTCTGGTCGCAAGGCGACTGGGTCACACGATTCGTCGCTTTGCTCTTGCTCATCATGTCGCTCGCCAGTTGGATGGTGATCATTACCAAATCATTGGCCATTCGCCGAGCAGCAGCGCAAGCCAAGTCTGTGGAATCGTTTTGGCACGGCGCTGATTTAGCTGATGGCCTGAACAAACTCGGCGCTGATGCCGACAACCCCTTCCGCCAGCTCGCCATCGAAGGACGCGAAGCCGCTGCGCATCACCGCCAACAAACCAGCTCTGTCAAGCCTCAACTTCACGACACGATGGATATCTCCGACTGGATCACCCGCTGCCTGCGCAATAGCATCGATGATTCGACCGCCAAGCTGCAATCGGGCCTCGCTATCCTCGCCTCAGTGGGTTCCACATCCCCCTTCGTCGGCCTCTTCGGCACCGTCTGGGGCATCTATCACTCCTTGCTCGCGATTGGCATGGCCGGCCAAGCGAGCATTGATAAAGTGGCAGGCCCGATTGGCGAAGCGCTCATCATGACAGCGCTGGGTTTAGCTGTGGCCATCCCCGCCGTGCTCGGCTACAACGCCTTGGTGCGCGCCAACAAAGGCGTCACGCAAAAGCTCAACCGCTTCGCGCACGATCTGCATGCGTATTACGTGACGGGCGCGCGAGTAGGCACGAGCGCTGCAGCGAACGTGACTCCTTTGAAGAAAGCTTAAATCATGGCCTTCGGAACCACTGACGACACCGATGAGGTGATGAACGAAATCAACATGACGCCTTTGGTCGATGTGATGCTCGTTCTCCTCATTATCTTTATCATCACCGTCCCCGTGATGAAGCACGCGATCAACATCGATCTCCCGCGCGCCACCAACCAGCCGCAAGATGCCAAGCCACAAACCATTCGCCTCTCCGTCGATGAAAAAGGCCAATACTTTTGGAACGAAACCCCCACAACGGATGAAGCCGTGCAACTTCAACTCAAAGCCGCTGCAGCGCAAACACCCCAGCCCGAGCTCCACATCCGAGGCGACAAAGCCGTCCGCTACGAGCGAGTCGCGCAAGCCATGGCCGCAGCCCAACAAGCCGGTGTGAAAAA
>JAYSRZ010000250.1:0-1602 GCA_043720775.1 Variovorax sp.
AGCGGGCGCTCGAAAGCTGCGCTGCCTTGCAGCACGGGCAAGAGTGATACACCATCGAGTGGCTGCGCGGCTTGTGCGTCGCCGATATCGAGCATCGTGGCGCTCCAATCCATCGTGAGGCAATGCTGCTGGCTCACTTGGCTAGGCTTGATCACGGCTGGCC
Source organism: Variovorax sp. (assembly GCA_043720775.1). Lineage (GTDB taxonomy): Bacteria > Pseudomonadota > Gammaproteobacteria > Burkholderiales > Burkholderiaceae_C > JANMDU01. Next base: position 164 of record JAYSRZ010000250.1, read on the forward strand.
AATGCGCGATGTAAGGAACGCGGATGCCGCCTTCGGTCAAATCCATCTTGCCGCCCACCAGTGGCCAGTTGTCGGAGAAGCGTTCACCGCCGTTGTCGCTGGTGAAGACGATCAGGGTGTTGTCGAGCTGGTCGTTTTTGCGCAGTGCTTCCACGAGTTGGCCGATGCCTTCATCCATGTGGTGGATCATCTTGCGGTAGCTGTGAATGTTGCCGCCATGCAAATGGAAAAGATTTTTCGCCACATCGGGGGCGACGTGTGCGTCATCGCGCGTCTCCCAAGGCCAATGTGGCGCGGTGTAGTGCAAGCTCAAAAAGAAGGGCTGCTCATTTTTGCGCGAGACATATTTCACAGCGCGATTAGATAGCAGATCCGTCAAATAGCCTTCTTCATGCTTTTCCTCTTCTCCAAAATACAAATCATGATCGCCAGTGGATGAGCAATGGGTAAAGTAATCCACGCCGCCGCTCATGGGGCCGAAGAATTCTTCGTAGCCACTCTTCAATGGGCCGAAATGCGGCGGGTAGCCCAGATGCCATTTGCCGATCAGCGCGGTGCGGTAGCCAGCATCGCGCAGCAGGGAAGGCAGGGTGGGCTGCTCTGGTGGCAAGCCAAGCGTGGTGCTGCCTTTGCTAGAGCTTTTGATCGGTTCGTCCATCGCCCCACGCAAGCGGTATTGCCAGCGCGCCGTCATGAGCGCGAAGCGCGTGGGCGAGCAAACGGGGGAGTTGCTGTAGCCCTGCGTAAATTTCATGCCATGGGCGGCAAGCGCGTCTAAATTTGGCGATACCGATTGCTGGCCTGTGCCGTCAAAGCCGCGCCCGCCATAGCAGCCCAAATCGGCATAGCCTAAATCGTCGGCCACGATAAAAATAATATTGGGGCGGTTTTTCATAAGAAATCAGCCGTTAGCCGGCATATATACTGCGTAAAGCGCTATTAAATCAGGAGCTGCGAGACGGACACTCATTCCGCCTTCATCTGCGTGGCCTTCACAATCTTCGCATAGCGCGCAGACAGATCGCCAAGGCGCTTGGCTGCCGCCGCGCCCGTGAGCCCTTCGTAGCGCATATCGAGCGTGTTCATTCGTTCGCGCATGGCGGCTTGCGCCAATGCCTCCAACACGGTCTTTTGCATGGCGGCCAGCAGTGCATCAGGCGTATCGCCGGGCACCATGGCCAAGGTGATCACCTCGTTTTCTAAGCCGGGATAGCCAATTTCGCCCACGGTGGGTACATCGGGCACGGCCTTGCTTCGCTCGCGGCTCGTCACAGCAATCGGAATCACCTTGCCCGCTTTGACCTGCGGCAGCAAACCGGTGGACGACAAAATGCCGCCATCCACCTCGCCCGAGACCATGGCCAACACCGCTGGCGAATTGCCGCGATACGGCACATGCGTGATTTTGATATTTGCTGCTTGTGAAAAAATCGCCACGC
>JAYSRZ010000251.1:0-1591 GCA_043720775.1 Variovorax sp.
TCACGCCCACATGCTCAGCAGCCGCAATTGCTGCTAACGCATTGAGTTGGTTGTGCAAGCCACTCAAATTCCACTTCACGCGAGCGACTTCTTTGCCACATTGCAACACAGCAAAATCGTGCGCAGCACCCTGAGCCGTCCAGTCTGACACCGCCGAGCCAAAACTGGCCTGCGTGCTCCAGCAGCCTTGATGCAACACGCGAGTCAAGCTTTCTTCCAAGCCGTTAAACACCACACGGCCGCTCGCTGGCACGGTGCGAACGAGGTGATGAAACTGCCGCTCAATGGCTGCAAGATTGTCAAAAATGTCAGCGTGGTCAAACTCCAAATTATTGAGCACGGCTGTGCGTGGCCTGTAATGCACAAACTTGCTTCGCTTGTCGAAAAACGCCGTGTCGTATTCATCGGCCTCTATGACGAAGTGAGGCCGCTCGTGGCCTTTCATGACTTCCCCAATCTTCGCTGAAACTCCAAAATTCAGTGGCACTCCGCCAACAAGAAAGCCTGGTTTCAGTCCCGCATGCTCAAGTATCCAAGCCAACATCGAAGTCGTCGTCGTCTTCCCATGCGTGCCCGCCACCGCTAGCACATGCCTGCCTTGCAACACATGCTCTTGCAACCACTGCGGCCCGCTGGTGTAGCGCGCACCGCTTTCTAAAATTGCTTCCATCAAAGGAAATTTCGGCGAGCCATCTGGCAGCCGAGCACGGCTGACCACGTTGCCAATCACATACATATCAGGTTTGAGCGCAGTCTGATCCGCAGCAAAACCCTCGATTAACTCAATGCCCAAAGCACGAAGCTGATCACTCATCGGTGGATACACACCCGCATCACAACCCGTCACTTTATGCCCAGCCTCTCGCGCAAGCGCTGCCAAACCGCCCATGAACGTGCCGCAAATACCTAAGATGTGAATATGCATAGCTGTAATTCTAAATCAGCTTTACTACTAAATTCATAGCGCCTCACGCAGTTTCTGTGCCGGCTATGTGCTTGTTTTTCTTAAATTTTATTGGCTAAGAGCGGTCACGGCTGCGCTTAGGCTGTCCCACTGCGCTCATGTCCTCCGGCCTGGCCTTCGGCTGGGCCTCCCCCTTTACTTCGCTACGTGAGACAACCAAATCGCAGCCGCGACCTCATTGGTGTGCAAAGACATCTTAGATCGCCTACCCTTGCGCGACCGAAACTTTGCGTGCGTGATAGCTCGCTTGCCAGATCACGCCGAGCGCAACAAAGGCTTATTGAGAAATCACCCGAGAAGCCTCAATCTGGTGATCAAAGTAGCGCTGAAAACTAAACGCAATACTTGCCATCAACACAGCCGCGCCAATCATCAAAGAGACCACCATCGCCGCGACTGTGAACCAATTGGTTTGCCCAGGTAGCGCCTCTAGATCAAGAGAGGGATTGAATTTGCCATTCCATTTTTCTGGCGTAGAAAGCGCATACACAATCGCCGTCAAAGCACAAGCTGCAATCGTAAAACCTAGGAACGGGATCAACAACCAGCTCAGTTGATCATCTTGCCCAAACTGCTGCACACGCTGAATGCCATAAAAACCCAAAGCAGTGGGGATCGGCATCAGCC
>JAYSRZ010000252.1:0-1590 GCA_043720775.1 Variovorax sp.
GACATGAAGGTATGGAATTTCAAGGTGACTTGCGCTTGCGCGAAGCTGGAATAAGCTGCGCCGCCGAGCGTGGCAGCGATACCGGTTTTGATGAGACTACGACGTTGGATCATGAAAAAACTCCTAATAACAATGATGAAGATAATAAGTAATCTTATGAATTTCGGTTGAGCGTACTTACCCTGAGAACAGCTAGGAACTGATCCTTCAAGTCTGCACGAAGCGCAAAGCCCAGAGCGAGATCATCGGGAAAAATAGCACCAAGAGCGCGCGAATCGTATCTGCCGCCAAGAAGGGCAACACACCGCGATAGCTCTCTGCAATCGGCACGGCATCGCCTTTGTTTTTCGTCATGCTGTTGACCACATACACATTCAGCCCCACGGGCGGCGCGAGCATGCCAAAGCCCACCGTCATGAGCACCATCACGCCAAACCAGATTGCCGTGTATTCCTTGCTCATGCCGAAATCCAAACCCATGATCATCGGGAAGAAAATCGGAATCGTGAGCAAAATCATCGAGAGCTCATCCATCACTGCGCCAAGCACCACGTAAAACAGCATGATGCAGGCCACCACCATCACGGGCGACAAACCCCAGCTGCCGACGACTTCTGCGAGCTGGCCGGGCACTTGCGTGAGCGCGAGCGCGGCGTTCATGATGTCTGCGCCGAGGAAGATCAAAAAGATCATGGCCGAGCTTTCGGCAGTTGCGTAAAAGCAGCTTTTGAATTTCGTCCAATTCATCTCGCGCTTTAAAAGCGCAGCAACGAAGGTGCAAAACGCACCGACTGCTGCGCCTTCCGTGGGTGTGAACACACCGCCGTAGATGCCGCCAAAAACGATCACGAAAATAATGGCAATCGGCAAAATGCCAGAAAGCGCCTCGCTCATTTTTTGCTTGGCAATCACGTCTTTCTCAGGTGCATGGCCGGGCACGAAGCGCACATACAGCGCAATGGCGATCATGTACGAGAGCATCGCCAGAATGCCAGGCACCATCGCTGCCATAAAAAGCTTAGCAATGTTTTGCTCGGTGAGAATCGCGTAGATCACAAGCGGCACGGAAGGTGGAATCAAGATGCCCAGCGTGCCGCCAGCAGCAAGCGTGCCTGTCGTCAAGCGGCCAGAGTAGCCATGCTTGCGCATTTCATCGTAGGCCACATTGGTGATCGTGGCTGCTGTGGCTACTGATGAGCCGCAGATCGCACCAAAGGCTGCACAAGCAAACACGGCTGCCATGGCGAGGCCACCCTTGAAGCGCCCCATCACACCTGCTGCGAAGGCAAACAGCGCTTTGCTGATGCCGCCTTGCGTGGCGAAATGGCCCATCAAGATGAAGAGCGGGATGACAGATAAATCGTAGCTGGCAAAGCGGGCGTAAGCTTGTGAATTCAAAAAGCTGGCCAGAGGGCCCCAGCCGCGCTGCGCCAAATAACCGCCCACGCCAGCGACAAACATCGCAATGGCGATTGGCACGCGCAAAGCCATCAGCGCGAGCATGCCGCCGAAGATGCAAAGTGCAAGTTGTAGTCCTGACAATGTTGTTCCGCTCATACTGCTAACTCCGGATTCGAATCTGGAATATCT
>JAYSRZ010000253.1:0-1585 GCA_043720775.1 Variovorax sp.
GATTTAGATTTGAGCATTGAGCGCGGCGAAGTGCTCTCACTCGTGGGCGGCTCAGGCTCAGGCAAAACGACACTCTTGCGGCAAATCTTGGGGCTCGAATCGCCCACCAAAGGCCAAGTCCATGTGTTGGGCGCACCCGCTGCTGAGATGGGTTCGCATGGCGCGGCCAGCCGCATCGGCATGCTTTTTCAGCGCGGCGCATTGTTCTCTGCATTCAGCGTGCTCGACAACATCGCCTTTCCGCTGCGCGAGCTGGGCACACTGCCAGATGAATTGGTCAAAGATGCGGCGCTCGTGAAATTGCAGATGGTGGGGCTGGAGCCTAAGCACGCCTACAAAATGCCCTCCGATCTCTCGGGCGGCATGATTAAACGCGTTGCCTTAGCGCGCGCCCTCATCATGGATCCGCCTTTGCTCTTGCTCGACGAGCCCACGGCAGGCCTCGATCCCGAGAGCTCAGACAGTTTTTGCGCTTTGCTACGTGATTTACACAAAGAGCTCTGCCTCACAGTGATCATGGTCACGCATGATTTGGATACGCTGTTTGAGCTGTCAAGTAGCGTGGCTGTGCTCGCGCAGCAAAAAGTCATCATCAAAGCGCCACCCAAAGAAGTCATTGCGTATTCGCATCCGTTCATCCAAGAATATTTCTTAGGCGAACGTGGAAAAAGAGCCATGGCTTTACTGCAGGAACCCACCCATGCTGTGTAGGAAAATCTAACGTTATGGAAAACAAATCACACGCGCTGGCCGCTGGCGCATTCGTCATCCTCGTCACAGCCTTGCTCGTGGCGCTGGCCGCATGGTTGATGCGAGATACACGTATCCGCGATTCGCTGGAATTCACCACGCGCGAATCCGTCACGGGCTTGGCTGCCCAAGCGCCGGTGCGCTACCGGGGCATCGCGGTGGGCAAGGTCGATACGATTGAATTTGATCCGAAGGCGCGCGGCAATGTTCTCGTCACATTAGCCATCAACCAAGGCACGCCGATCACAAAATCAACCTACGCCGTGCTCGGCTACCAAGGCGTCACGGGCCTGGCCTATGTGCAGCTCGATGATGATGGCGCTTCAAATGAACTGCTTGATCTCTCCGGCAGCATCGCCCCGCGCATCACGCTGCGGCCCAGCTTGCTCTCTAAGCTCTCCGATCAAGGCGCAAATCTCTTGGTGCAGATTGAAGAGACGGCCAAGCGCGTCAATTTACTGCTCGCACCTGAAAATCAAAAAGTGCTCATTGGAAGTGTGCAAGCCGTGGGAGCCAGCGCAAACAATGTGGCAAGCCAAGTGGCGGCCATGCAAAAAATCCTAGATGCACAATTCGGCCCTGAGCGCACCGATATTCCTGCGCTCATCAAAGACACACGCGGCACCATGCAAGCCCTGCAAACGACGAGCAGCGAACTCAATAAAACTGCGCAAGCTGCCACGCAGGCCGTGAGCAGCATGGGCGGCGTCGCGCAACGCATTGCAGAGAAAGGCGGCACGCTCGATGGCATCAATGATGGCCTCAAAAGCATGAACACCGCTGTGCAATCGGTTGGCCAAAGCGCGCAAGCCATCGGGCAAAGCGCGCAATCCCT
>JAYSRZ010000254.1:0-1582 GCA_043720775.1 Variovorax sp.
TTCACCTTCCACCACGTCAAACGGGTGGCGATTGGTTTCAGCCAAGCCGGAGATGATGTACACCACAAAGATAGGCAGCAGCGGCAGCCAATTCCACGAAAGAAAGTTCAAGCCCATGCCAGCGAAGTAGCCCGTGGCTTGGCTCATCACGATACCCGTCATATTCAGCGTGCCGGCCACCATGAGCACGACGACGAAGCAAAAGCCCATAGCGATTTCGTAGCTCACCATTTGCGCAGATGCACGCAGTGCGCCGAGGAAAGCGTACTTCGAATTCGATGCCCAGCCCGCGATGATCACGCCATAGACTTCCATCGACGTGATCGCCATCAAGAAAAGCAAGCCGGCGTTGATGTTGGCCAAGGCCATATCGGGGCCGAATGGCACAACAACCCAAGCCGCAAGCGCCGGCATGATCGTCATGATCGGACCGATAAAAAACAAGCCCTTACTCGCCGCAGCGGGCACAATAATTTCTTTGGTGAGCAGCTTGAGGCCATCAGCCATCGGCTGCAAAAGCCCAAACGGCCCCACGCGGCTTGGGCCTTCGCGCATTTGCATCCAACCGATAAATTTACGCTCCCAGAGTGTGAGATAGGCCACGGACAACATGACAGGCACAACCACCGCGATGATTTTCATCAAAGTCCAAAGCACCGGCCATGTGGCGCTTTGCCACCAGTTGGCAGTGATCAAGCCATTGGCCCAAGCGTGAAAAGCGTCAATCATGCAGCCACCTCTTCCAGTTGACCCACTTTATCGCCAGCTTTTGCGTCGCTAGTCGCCTGCAAAGCAGGAGAACGGCGCGTCAGGCTATCGAGCTGATAAATGCTTGCCACTGCTGGCTCATCCGCCGTCTTACTCAAATCAATTGCGGCTGTTGTCGCGTTGCTCAACTTGGCTGCATTCACAAAATCAGTGTCGCCCTTTAATGCAGCCACAGCCACATCTTGCGCTGTTTCAAAATCAAAACCTGGAAGCGAGAGCATGTTACCGAGCACGCGCAGCACCTTCCATGCAGGGCGCGTCTCGCCCAAAGGTTTCACCACGCCGTGGAAGCTCTGAATGCGGCCTTCAGCGTTGATGAATGTGCCAGCCGTCTCAGTGAATGGAGAGATAGGCAGCAGCACATCGCTGAACGCCATATTCGTTTTGAACGGGCTGAGCGTGACGACCATATCGGCTTGCACAGCGGCTTTGGCTGCCGTGTCGTGCTCTGGCTCTGTGCCGAGCAAAATCAAAGCATTCAGGCCGGTTTGCATTTGCGCAGCATTCTTACCGCCTATCTGCGGTTGTGCTCCCACGAGCTGAGCGCCCACGGTATTGGCCGCTTCAGTGAGGTAACCAACGGTTGCGCCGGTGTGCTGGCCGATCCAATTGGCCAAGGCCAGCAAACTGGATGCGTTGGCATGATGCGCGGCGGCATTGCCCAGCAGAATCGCTTTGCGCTCGCCTTTGAGCAAAGACTTCGCGATCTTGAGCGCCATCTCACTCCGATTGCCCTGAGCTTCCTGATTCCGTTCGCCCTGAGCTTGTCGAAGGGCTTCGACGAGCTCAGCCTGAACGGATATTCCCTTCTCTG
>JAYSRZ010000255.1:0-4433 GCA_043720775.1 Variovorax sp.
CAAACAGAAAAAAGTCATCGGCAATAAAGAGATTGAGGACATTATCGCCAAAATTGCGCGTATTCCGCCCAAAAATATCTCAACCGATGACCGCACCGCGCTAAAAACGCTAGATCGCGATTTAAAAGCCGTTGTATTTGGTCAGGACAAAGCCATCGAAGTGCTAACAACGGCCGTTAAAATGGCGCGCAGCGGCCTTGGCGGCAACAATAAACCCGTCGGCAGCTTTTTATTCAGCGGCCCGACTGGCGTCGGTAAAACCGAAGTCGCCAAACAACTTGCCTATATCATGGGTATCGAGCTTATTCGCTTTGATATGAGTGAATACATGGAACGCCATGCCGTCTCACGCTTGATTGGCGCGCCTCCTGGCTATGTTGGCTTTGAGCAAGGCGGCTTGATGACCGAGGCGATTACCAAGCAGCCGTATTGCGTGTTGTTGCTCGACGAAATCGAAAAAGCGCATCCCGATATTTTTAACATTCTGTTGCAAGTGATGGATCACGGGACTTTAACGGACAACAATGGTCGCAAAGCGGATTTTAGAAACGTCACCATTATTATGACCACCAATGCGGGCGCGGAGAATTTAGCTAAATCTAGCATTGGCTTTACTAATCCTAAAGAAGCGGGCGACGAAGCGGCTGATATTAAACGCTTATTCTCGCCAGAGTTCCGCAATCGCTTGGATGCCACCGTGTCATTTGCGTCATTATCGCAAGACATTATCATCCGCGTGGTGGATAAATTCTTGATGCAACTAGAAGACCAATTGCACGAGAAAAAAGTAGAAGTAACGTTTAGTGATGAATTAAAAGCTTATCTCGGCAAAAAAGGTTTCGATCCGCTGATGGGCGCGCGACCAATGGCACGCCTCATTCAAGACACGATTCGCAAAGCGCTGGCCGATGAGCTGCTCTTTGGCAAGCTGGTCGATGGCGGCATCGTCACGGTCGATGTGGATGCTGAAGACAAGATCAGCCTAGACATTCAGCCGCTGCCAGAGAAAAAAGGCAAAGCCAAGCCAGAGACAGAAGAAGTAGCTGCGGATTAATCATCTTTAACGACTTTAAAAAAACAAAAAGCCTGCTGATTGCAGGCTTTTTGCATGGTGATAGCCACTATTATTTTGATAGCACTTCACGCAGTATCTATGCCGGCAAAGTGCTGAAAACGCTTAAACTTTTATAAAAAACCCAAATCGATAGGGTAATCAACCGCTTTTAGAGAGCCAAAGTTGCCTAAGTTAGGCAAGATGCCCGCCATGTCTGCTGGTTCGACACCAAACCAGCGCGCCAAAGTGGCAGCATACTGATCGACAGAAGTTGTGGGGAGCAAGCGGCCTTGGCCCACATGGAATTGATCTTCCGTACCGCTGCCGCCACCCACGCTCACGGGCGCAGGCTTGCCGTAAAACGCTTTGCCTTTCACAGCGCCGCCCACCACGATGTGCTCGCCGCCCCAGCCGTGGTCTGAGCCATCGCCGTTGGAGGTCAGCGTGCGACCAAAGTCGGATGCGGTAAATGCCGTGACGTCAGAAGCGACATTCAGGTTGGCTGTGGTTTGGTAGAAGGCCGTCATGGCTTGGCTCACGCGCGTCATATTGGTCACGTGGCCAGCGGTGAGGTTGTCGTGCAGATCAAAGCCACCGAGTGAGACAAAAAAGACTTGCCGCTTGGTGCTCAAGCTGTTGCGTGCGGCAATCAGGCGAGCGACCATTTTCAGCTGCCCGGCCAAATTGTTGTTGGTTAGGATGCCAGCAAAAGGCGCGAATTCACCGGTGTTGGCAGTCGCTGCGGCAGCCGTTGCACCAATGCCGCCGTTGACGCTGCTCTCGGCTGCAATAGAGCGCTGAGTCACGCGGTTGTATTCGTTTTCCAGCACATCGCTGCGCGCTTGTTGCAGCAGGTCGCGCATCGTATTTTTGATAGCCTCTGAGCCGAAGACATTGTTGCTCACGCAATTGATCTTCACAGCGCCTTGCGGGCTGACCTGGTAGGCCAAGGCCGAATCGCCGGAGAGGAACACCGCGTTGCCCGTGATGGAGATGCAGGTGAACAGCGAGCCGCCGCCGTTAGACGACAAAGCCAAATCGCCGATGTTGCCGCCCCAGCCGACTGTAGAACCCTCCGGCGACGAGGATTGCCAAATGGATTGTTGATCATTGTGAGAAAACAATTTAGGCGGCAGTGGATAGATTGCGCGGTTTTGGCCGTTGTATAGCGTTTTGGTAATGGGCACGACGAGCGGGCCTACGTTCATTTGCACAGCCAATTGACCCGCATTAAACAGGCTCGCCAAGCCTGTCATTGAGGGATGAAACGCGAATTGTCTGCCGCCTGCAAGAGCCGTAGTGGGCGAAAGCAGGGTATTGGTGAGATCGGCTTGGCCGAGCGCCACACCGCCTGCTGTGCGGCCAGCGCCACCGCCACGAATCGTGCTGTACAAGTCGTAGCTCGCGTTGTCGTAGGGCACGACGGTGTTCCAGTTGTCATTGCCGCCGTTTAAGAAGACGCAAACCAAGGCTTTGTAGCCAGTGGCGTTAAAGGCAGCGGCCTCGCCAATGGCAGCAAGGTTAAGTGCAGTGGGCAAAGCCGCGCCCGTGAAGGCGAGCTGAGCAGAGCGGCGCAAGAAGGCGCGGCGGGTGTGGTCTTGAGGTGTGATGAAGTGCATGGTCTTCCCCGGTTTATTTTTGAATCAAGTATTCGGCGCAGCCCAGCGCCATGAGCACCGCGCCGCGAATGCGATTGAACTTCTCATCATTACTGCTGCTGGCATTCACTGGGTTGGCATTCAGAGCTGTGACCATCAGCGTGACAGTGGCAGGCGAGAGGCGGCCTGCGCACAAGACGAGATTGATGCGAGCAACGAGAGCCGCTGCATCCGGCGCCAAAGCAATTTCCTCAGAGAAGCTGGCGGTGATGTCTTGCACATACGGGCCTGTGAAAGGATTGGGTGCGCCCGGTGGTGATGCCACGAAGATGCCCACCTGAATGACCTGCTGCATGTAATTGAGATAACCGCCCACCGTGCTTTCGTTGACAAGCTGAAATTCAGGTGCGGGGATTTTGTTAGTGGCCAGCGCTGTGCCCGGCGGCACAAAGCCTGGCCTGAAGAAGTTAAACACCGATGGCGAGCGCAGCGGGCTTTGGCCGAGCTTCTCCGATGCACTTGAGGTTTCAAACATTTTCCAGCCACCCGATGCAGAGTTGAAGCCAAAGCTGCGGCCCCACTGCACAAAGCGCACGATGGGCTCGCGCAGTTTGCCGAAGCCTGCAGTCGTGGGCGCTGCCAACGAACGTGCTTCCGAATCCAAAAGAATCGCTGACCACACTGCTTTGAGATCGCCGCGCACACCTGATCCGTTGTTGGTAAACGCAGCCGTTACGCGGCCTACATAAGCGGGGCTGGGGTTGCTGGTGACCAAGCGCTGGATCATCTGCTTGCAGAAAAATGGTGCAGTGTTGGGATGATTAAACAGCGTGTCCATCGCGGTGTTGAGCGCCGCAGGGCCGGCGGTATTAGCTGCAATCGTTGTGCCTAAAAAGGTGACGGCAAGGTTGGAATGCCGGTTCGCGTTGTACGACATATTCCTGCGGGCAAACTCTTTGTTGAGCAAGGTGTAAGGCTCGTTCCCACCATCGTCTGCTCGGCGTGGGTTGAAGCGCCCGACGGATTCATCAAAGTCATAGCCAGTGAACACGCGCGCTAGGTTGGTCACATCGGACTGCGTGTAGGCATCAATAGGCTTTCCATCCGCGCCGATTTTTTCTGTGCCGTCGGCATTTAACTGATACAGCCCGATAGTGAAGAGTTGCATCACTTCACGCGCATAGTTTTCGTCTGGCACGCGACCTGTGTTGGTGTCTTCTTTCTGGTTGCCTTTGGTGTTGAGGTAGTAGCCCATCGTGGGGTTGAGCGAAACTTCTTGCAGCAGCGTGCGGAAATTGCCGAAGGCATTGCGCGAGAGTAAATCCCACCATGCAGCAAAAGCCTGCGAGCGCCAGTCAAACTCAGCCGAACCAAGCGAGACCACAAAAAACTCTGACAAAGCCAGCGTCATGCGCTTGCGGATTTGGTCTGCGCCGGTGAAAAGCTGATTCCAGACCATGAAATCTGCAAGGGCTAGATTGAAAAAATACTGATTGCGATCATTCACGCCATAGCCACGCTGCTCCAGCCAATCCCAGCCTGTTTGGGTTGGCGCGACGGCGTATTGGCGGTTCAACCAATCTGCGTAAGTGCCGCCGCGTAAGGTGGCGATCTCACCCACGGTGGAAGAAAACTGTGCTTGTTGTAAGAACCGCGCGGCCTGCTCGTCGGTTGCAGCCGCAACGCCCGGGCTTGGAGCAGGAGCAGGAGCAGGAGCAGGAGCAGGAGCAGGAGCAGGAGCAGGAGCAGGAGCAGGAGCAGGAGCAGGAGCAGGAGCAGGA
>JAYSRZ010000256.1:0-1575 GCA_043720775.1 Variovorax sp.
AACGCGCCTTCTTTCTCCACGCCTTTGTTGATTTCAGCCATGCGAGCACCAAACTTTTTCTGCACAGATTCGCCCAATGCAAAGCGAGCCGCTAGGAAGGCCAGCGTGGCGCCGATCGTGGAGGCGAATGAGACGATGATCAAACCAGTGACGAGGCCGAAAATCGCGCCGCCAGCCAGCGTCATGATCGTTGCGCCGGGCAGAGACAGGGCAGTGACAGCGACATAGATAGCAAAGAAGCCACCGATCACCTGCGCAGGCTTTTGCTTGTAAAGCTCGCCAAACTGCGCTTGGCTTTGCTTGATGAAATCCAGTGTGAGGAAACGCCCCAAATCAAAGGCAAAGAAGGCGATGATGGCTGCGACCAGCGCCAGAATCAAGATGAGTTTGCTTTTATTCATAGTTTTGCTTTTGATGATTTACGCGGTAAAGCGCATTTTGGATGCAAGGATGAGTCTGTGCAAAGCGACGAATTCTTACTCCTGATCAGTCTAGCAGCGTGAAGTATTCACGCAAGTATTCATTTTTTGCCTGATTTCTTCAGAGCTTGGTAGCCGCCCACGATGCGTGTGAAGGTGGTGATGGCACAGATGGCGGCGAAGGCATAAGCGAGCTGAGGAAACCAGCGCGGCCAAATACACATGGCAATGAAGATGATCAAGGTTTCAGTGGCTTCAGCCAAGCCGCCAAGAAAGTAAAACGATTTATCGGGATATTCCATGCTGGTGATGCCGCGCTTGGCAGCGAGCGCGGCAAAGGCGAGAAAGCTCGATGTTGTGCCTACAAATGTCATCAGCGAGACGGCAGCGGGGAGCGCGTTCGCCCTAGGCGCAGCAAATGCAAAGGCCAGCACGATGCCTGCATAAAACAAAAAATCCAAGGCAATATCTAAGAAACCGCCAGCATCGGTCGCCTCAGTCTGCCGCGCCACCGCGCCATCCAGCGCATCACACAATCTTGAGACTAATATGAGGATAGTAGCCACCAAATATGCGTGGAACGCTATGCAAATCATAGCGATGATGCCGATGGCGAAGGCGATCAAGGTCACGTGATCGGCGCGCACACCGCGCCCCGCCAATCCACTGGCCATTGATTCCAAGGCTGGCTTGATCAAAGGTGTGATGTGGCGGTCAAGCATTTGCTGTATTCAACGTTTCAAAATCAATCACGCGAGAGCTGTCTGCAATATCTACCGCGTCGTGCGAGACGAGCAGGGTGGGCAACTGCAAGCGGCGCACATGCGCGAAGACGAATTGACGGAATTGCTCCCGCAGCGAGACATCTAGCTTTGAGAAAGGCTCATCGAGCAGCAGGGCTTGCGGCTTGGCGAGCAAAGTGCGCATGAGCGAGACTCTGGCGCGCTGGCCACCGGAGAGGGTGAGCGGGTTGCGATCAGCCATCTCGTGAAAACCCAGTTCTTTTAAAGCGGCATCGGCTTGCTGAAATCGCTCTGCCTTTGATCCGGGAGGCACGGCAAAGAGCAAGTTCTCTCGCACACTCATGTGAGCGAAGAGCAAATCATCTTGAAACAGCAATCCGATGCGGCGCTGGCTGGTGGGCAGGTGATCGACT
>JAYSRZ010000257.1:0-4406 GCA_043720775.1 Variovorax sp.
TGGCACGGTGGTGCTGCATACCGCGCCAGAAGCCGCTGCGGGCGGGCCGCTGGCTGTGGTGCAAAACGGCGACATGATTGAGCTCAATGTGCCAGAGCGGCGCATTCAATTGCTGATCTCGGATGACGAGCTGGCAGCACGCTTGGCGAAATGGACACCGCCTGAGTCACCGCTGAGTTCTGGCTACTGGAAGCTCTACATTGATCATGTGAACCAAGCCGATGAAGGCTGCGATTTGGATTTCTTACGCGGATGCCGGGGCAGCTTTGTCCCTAAGGACAATCATTAGCCTGCCGAAGGACAGCTGCTGACACATCGCATCGAGATACTCACGAGTCAACGATGAAACGCTTTGACGTCTTAGCCATCGGCGAAGGCATGGTGGAGTTCAACCAGACCGTGCCTGGCGAGCCGCAGTACACGCAAGGCTTTGGCGGCGACACGAGCAATGCGGTGATTGCCGCTGCGAGAGCTGGCGCACGCTGCGGCTACGTGAGCGCGGTGGGTGACGATTTGCAGGGTCGAGATTTAATGCGTTTATGGCAATTTGAGCATATAGATACTGCGTTGACTGCTATCGATTCAGAAGCAATTACTGGCTTATATTTTGTGACCCACGGCGAACACGGCCATGAATTCAGCTACCGCCGTGCCGGATCAGCTGCGGCAAAGATGCAATTGAATGATGTGCAATGCGAAGCCTTGCAGCAAACTAAGTGGCTGCATTACTCGGGCATCTCGCAAGCGATTTCTGCGAATGCTCGCGAGCAATGCGCCGCAGCTGTACGCATCGCGCGTGAGGCAGGCGGAAAAATCAGCTTCGATTCCAATCTGCGCTTGAAGCTCTGGAGCTTGGACGATGCCAAGCTGCACATGACTCCAGCGATTGCAAGCTGCGATTTATTTTTGCCCAGCCTAGACGATGTGATTGAGCTCAGCGGCCTCCATGATCCAGGTTCAATTGTGCGATGGAGCCATGATCTGGGTGCAAAACTGGTGGTGCTCAAGATGGGCAGTCATGGCGTGCTGGCAAGCGATGGTATCCAGCAGCTGCGCATTGATCCCATCACCGTCCAAGCTGTCGATGCTACCGGCGCGGGCGATTGTTTTGCAGGTAACTTACTTGCGCGTCTTACAGCTGGCGATGATTTAGGACGGGCGGCATACTACGCCAACGCGGCAGCTGCGTTGGCGGTGCAAGGTTTTGGCGCAGTCGCAGCGCTTCCCTTGCCGGCTGCTGTGAATTCGCTAATGAGTCAAAAACGTTGAACCAGCTGCTTAAAGTGTGCCTTCAGTTGTTGCCAAACATCATGTTCAGACAAAACGCAATGCTTTTTACAAATTTTTAGAAACATTTTCCCAGCACATTAGGCCTGAAGTATTCATTTAAAAACAAGTATTACTGATAATCAAGAGATGCCGATTTCTGACAAACATCCCTTTATCGCTGTTGATTGGGGCACCACTAATTTTCGCGCTGCGCTGATCGCACCTGACGGCGAGATCTTGGATGAGTTGGCTGCGCCGCGCGGCATTACGAGCTTCAAGCCAGGCGAATTCGCACCGTTTTTGATTTCTACCTGCGCACGCATGACGAAAGCTGGCGGACAATCCTTCGTGCTGTCTGGGATGATCGGCAGCAAAGATGGCATGGCTGAAGTGCCCTATTGCGCTTGCCCGGTCACCGTGATGGATATTGCGCGCGGCGTGAAATGGGCGGTGAAGGATCGCGTGGCGATTGCCCCTGGCGTGCGCTTTGAAAACGATGATGTGATGCGCGGCGAGGAGATTCAAATCTTCGGCGCGGCGGCTGTGCTGGGTCTGCGCGATGCAACAATGATTTTGCCAGGCACGCACAGTAAATGGGTCAATTTAGAGGACGGCGTGTTGGCGGGATTCAACACCTTTATGACCGGCGAGATGTATGCCATGCTCGCGCAGCATTCAATTCTTGCCAAGAGCTTTGCGCAGCAGTCCACGTTGTTCGAACCGCAAGTATTTTTGAAAGGCATTGATTACGCGCAAGACGGCATCAGTTTGCTCAATACGGCTTTTAGTGTTCGCGTGAAATCGCTGTTCAAGAGCCTAGCACCCGAGCATGCGGCCAGTTATCTATCGGGCATCGTGATTGGCGAAGAGCTTGCTGCGATGCAGGTGCAGCCGGGCGTTGAACTCGTTGTCGTAGGCTCTCAGCAGTTGACTGAGAGATACCAAATTGCTCTAGAACATTTGGGCGCGAATGTGCGCGTGCTCGGCAGCCAAGCCGCTTGGGCGGGCTTGTATCAAATCTACCAAGCCTTGACGCGGATTTGACGCTGAAAACAGCGTTCGCCAAGCGCCAGAAATGCATCGCCTCGGGGCGCATACGGTCGTGTTTTTGAACCAAGCTCCGAGCGCCAGTAGCGCTGGTCAAAGCCCTGACTACGGCGAGGACTGGTATGACGTCTGGTTGTCGAAACATGGCAGCTGAAGGTGAGACGGCACAAACCGCTATGACCGCCGTCATGGCAACGTACCTCGCTACCGGACGGCCCATTTAGTGGAGTGCATACTATTGATATGTGATAGCTGGCACGCAAACCTAAAATTTTTACCAATTTCATCAAATAACAATTGAACAACATGCGGATTTTACTTGTTGAAGACGAGCAAAAAATTGCTGACTTTACATGCGCTGGCTTAGCCGCAAGAGGCATTGAAGTCGAGCATTGTGACAATGGCAACACTGGGCTTGAGAGAGCCTGCGAAGCTAGCTTCGATGTCATCATTTTAGACTTGATGCTGCCAGGCCAAGACGGTCTTTCAGTACTCAAAGCTCTGCGTAGCAAAGGGATCGTCACGCCAGTCATTTTGCTCACCGCTCGCAATGAACTAGGTGATCGAATTGAAGGCTTAAATCTCGGCGCTGATGACTACATGGCCAAGCCTTTTTTTGTGGAAGAGCTGGTTGCACGTATTCACGCACTCGCGCGCCGACTGTCGGGTGATCGCCAAAACACCTTGCAAGTCGGGCTGCTCCTGCTGGATCGCATTACAAGGCAAGCCAGCTGTCAGGGGCAAACCATTGACTTGACCACCCGTGAATTTAGTTTGCTCGAATACTTGATGCGTTCGCAAGGCCAAGTGTTTAGCCGCTCCCAGATTTTGTCGCATGTATGGGGCTACGATTTTGATCCGAGCACCAACGTAGTCGATGTCTGCGTCAAACGTATCCGGGGGAAAATGGCAGCCTTGCAAGAACCGGGAGATACGGCGACTTTGATCGAATCCGTGCGCGGGTTGGGCTACCGATACAAGCTGCCATGACGATTTCTTTTCGCACGCGATTATTCGTTATTGCCGCACTGATTGTGACCACGGTGATCACGGCAGTCATGCTGATCGGCTGGAGTCGAGTGCTGGCATTTGAGGCCACACGGCTGGAGCAAAGACTGTGTCTGGAGGCAAGGCGTTTGGCAACACAGCCCATGCGATCAGAAGACGTGCCGCTCCTGGTCAGCGATGTGTTGGGTAAGCTGCATTTGAATTCTGCAAATCAAGTGATGCTGCACTTTGAGTCGAGACAAACAGGACAGGGTTGGTCATCCGTCAACTGGCAATCAGAATTTTTGCTTGTAGATACGCTCTGGCGTGATGCCGCAAACGCTGCTGAACACGCAACGCAGGCAAGCACATCAGACAACCGACCCCACAGTCCTCGCGCACGCCTGCCGTTTGGCACACAGGATGAGCAAAGCGAGCCGCCCCCCCCAAACGCAATCCACCACAGAGGACACTTGCAGAGCCCACCGGCATCTGCGCACACGCCTCGCTATTGATCCTAGACCAACCTTGGCGCGCTGCCCGTTATACACATAGCGAGGGCAGCAGCGTATTGGCGGTTGATCTGATGGCGACACAAACAGAGATCCAAAGTGCGCTCAAGCAAGCGCTTGTGATGGTGATTCCGCTGGCACTGTTGTTTACTGCTTTGGGTGCTTGGCTGCTGGCATCACTGACGATGCGTCCTGTCAATCGCTTGCGCAGGTCGATGCAAGTTGTGACGCAAAAAGCGCTGGATCAACGCGTGTCTAGCTATAACGAAGACCGTGAATTTACAGTGCTTATAGCCGCTTACAACACCATGCTTTCGCGCTTAGAAAGCAGCTTTCAGCAAGCCTCCCGCTTTTCAGCCGATGCAGCGCATGAACTGAAAACGCCGTTGACTATTTTGCAAGGACGCATTGAGCAAAGCCTTCACCAAACGCATGACTTTGCTGAGCAACAAGAGCTGAGCGGTTTGCTCGATGAAGTGGGGCGTTTGTCTGACATCACGCGCAAACTGCTGCTTTTATCCCAAGTTGACGCGGGCTACCTAGCGCTGCAAATCACCAGCATCAACCTCAGTGAGATGCTCGAAGACATGG
>JAYSRZ010000258.1:0-4405 GCA_043720775.1 Variovorax sp.
CTGCTGGCAACTGCGATTGATCACAGCCTGATGGTGCATCCAGTAACTGGATATTAGCCCAGTTTTTTAGGTTTGACAACATTTTTCTCAAATTTTTTATGGCGACGCAAAAAATCATTGTTTTAGGCACGGGCGGCACGATTGCTGGCACAGCGGCCAGCAGCAGCGACCACACGGGCTATACGGCAGCGCAGATCGGCGTGGAAACGTTATTAACGACCGTGCCGGGGCTCTCCGATGCGCTGCAAGGCAGGGAGTTGGTTGCTGAACAAGTGGCGCAGGTCGATAGCAAAGACATGGATTTCGATGTGATGCAGCGGATCGCCCAACGCTGCGTGCATTTTTTAGCTCAGCAAGACGTCAAGGGCATCGTGATCACGCACGGCACCGACACGCTGGAAGAGACAGCATATTTCCTGCATCGCTTCCTTCATGTCGTGTGTCCGCTTGAATTGCAAAGCAAGCCGGTCGTGCTGACTTGCTCGATGCGGCCGGCGACCAGCAGCGAGGCCGATGGGCCGCGTAATCTGCGCGATGCAGTGCGTGTTGCTTGTGACGCTCAGGCACGCGGCGTGCTTGTAGTGTGCGCGGGTGATGTGCATCACGCATTCGCTGTGCAGAAGATTCACAGCTATGCGCTCAATGCATTTTCAAGCGGTGATGTTGCGCTAGGTGAGCTGGGGCTTATGGCGCAGCTGGTGGCTGATCAAGTAGTGTGGCGGGTCGATCCTGAAGAATTTTTTAAGCAAAAAAAGCCTTTTTTGCTCGCCGATACTGCGCAGAGTGCTATTGAAATAATAGTGAATGCCTTGCCAGCAACCGCTGCTTGGCCGCGCGTGGAGATCGTGCTCAATCATGCGCATGCGGATGGAGGCATCGTTCGCGCGTTGCTCGCAGCCTCCACGCCACAAGATCCGCTGCGCGGCATCGTCGTTGCAGGAACTGGAAATGGCACAGTGAGCCAATCGCTGCAAAGAGCGCTTGGCCAAGCTGCCGCGCAGGGCGTGCAAGTCGTCATCAGTAGCCGCTGTGCATGGGGCGGCGTTCATGATGCGAGCCCATTGCCTGCGGTTAAAGCCCGCGTGGAGCTGATGCTCAAGCTTGCTGCAATGAGCCGTTTGTAGTCGCCATCAAGCGATACAAACGCCGAGTCCTAAGAATCTACCGTCTACCATCTGTCGATCTCAACGCGTTGAATAGCGCTTTGAGATAGGTTCTTGTGTAGAAAGTCTTAAAATTTACAATTGACTATTTCTGCAACCGATGCCGCTCTACTTGCATCGACTCAATCACGAACTGCCTCATGAACTTACTTCGTCGCCGCTTTAATCAACACGCTTTGACGGGCACAGCGCTGCTCGCCAGTGCGCCTTTCATCAAGGCAAGCTTTGCGCAAAGCGGAAAAATCACACTCGGGCAATCGTGTCCGCTCACCGGCGCAGCCGCGCAGCTTGGCATTCAATTCAACGTGGGCGCGAGCGTGTTTTTTGACCTGCTCAATGCCAAGGGCGGCATTGGGGGCCGCCAGATTGAGATATTGGCCGTGGACGATGGTTATGATCCAACGCGCTGCGCTGACAACACTGCGAAGTTCATTGAGCAAGATGTATTTGCGCTCTTTGGCTATATCGGCACGCCCACCAGCCTTGCCGCATTACCGCTCGCTAGCAAGGCCAATCTCCCTTTTATTGCACCTTTCACGGGCGCGATGAGCCTGCGCGAGCCTTTTAACAAGCTCGCATTCCACTTGCGAGCTTCCTACGAGGACGAGACAGCCGCCATCGTGAATCAGCTCAATACCTTGGGCCTAAAGAACATCGCACTGTTTTATCAAAATGATGCTTACGGCAAAGCCGGCCTTGATGGCGTGACGAAAGCGCTGGCTAAATTCAACAACAAACCCGTTGCACTGGCCACGGTGGAGCGCAACAGCATTGATGTAGCCAATGCCATGAAAACCTTGCTGTCTGCCAAGCCCGATGCCATCATTCAAGTCAGCGCGTACAAGTCGTGTGCAGCATTGATCCGGGATGCGCGAAAGAATGGCTTTGGTGGCCAATTTTTTAACGTTTCGTTTGTCGGAACCAAAGCCTTGTCTGATGAGCTGGGCAAAGAAGCTTCTGGCGTGGTGGTGACGCAGGTCGTGCCATCGCCTTTCAACGGCGTCGCGCCGATTGCGCGAGAGTTTCAAGCGGCCGTTGCTGCACATGGCAAAAATGTGAGCGTCAACTATTCGAGCTTCGAAGGCTATTTGGCTGCCAAAATGTTTGCAGATGGCCTAGTGCGCTCAGGTGGCCGCGCCACGCGCGAGGGCTTGATCAGTGGATTGGAAGCTATTGGCCGCACAGACTACGGCGGATTTCAAATATCGCTCTCAAACCGCGATCACGTTGCATCGAGTTTTGTCGAAAAATCCATGCTCACTGGCGATGGCAAGGTGCGCGTTTGATCAGTTATTGCCCTTGATAAAAAAGCGACCCTCGGGTCGCTTTTTTATGCGCGGCGTAGAAGTCAGATCAAACGGCAGCTTCATCCTGCTCACCCGTGCGAATGCGCACAACGCGTTCCACGGAAGTCACGAAGATTTTTCCATCGCCGATTTTCCCAGTGCGAGCGGCTTTGACGATTGCATCCACGCAGCGGTCCACGTCAACAGTTTTCACTGTCACTTCGACTTTAACTTTCGGCAAAAAATCCACCACATATTCCGCGCCGCGATACAGCTCGGTGTGCCCCTTTTGACGGCCAAAGCCTTTGACTTCGGTGACAGTCAGGCCCGTAACGCCGCATTCGGCCAGCGCCTCGCGCACTTCTTCGAGTTTGAACGGTTTGATGATGGCGGTGATTTGTTTCATAGAGTTTTCAGCAAGATTAAATTTGACTTAACTTTACCGCAGTTTTTGCGCGGCGTGAAACGCGTGGGCGTGAACTCAATCTTTAAGCTTTTTCGGCAGTTAGCGCCCATGCTTACTGCGTGAGGCGCTATTAATTTGATAGTATTTTAAGAATTCAATGGGTATTCAACCCGAATCACCTCCAGCGTTTGCAAGCCAGTAGGCGTTTGCATCCGCACTTCATCGCCCTCGCGTGCCTTCAAAAGTGACCGCGCAATCGGCGCGATCCAACTGACTTGCCCCTTTGTGCTTTCGGCCTCATCAATGCCCAAAATCGTGATCGTTTTCTCTGCGCCCGATGCATCGGCATACGTCACCGTCGCACCAAAAAAGATCTGATCGCTGCCATGATGTTTAGAAATATCTACCACCTCTGCGATTTCCATGCGCTTAGTCAAAAAGCGCACGCGCCGATCAATCTCTCGCAGGCGTTTTTTGCCATACAAATAATCGCCATTTTCACTGCGGTCTCCATTCTTCGCCGCCCAATGCACAGCCTCCACCACTTTGGGACGCTCATCATCAGCGAGCGTTTTGAGTTCATTTTGCAAGCGCTCGTAGCCCGCGCGGGTGATGTAGTTTTTGCTGCCTGCGGGAATGGGCGGTGCGCCAGCGAAGTCTTCATCTTCCTCGACTTCAGTTTCTTTGGTAAATGCCTTGCTCATTGCTTTATTTTGACTTGGCTTCAATCGCCGCTTTGAGCGCGGGGATCATGCGCTGCATCGCCAGTTTGCCTGCATCGATGGCGCGGCGCTTGGCCGTAAAGTCGCCGCTTTTGACGCCGACCAACTCGGGCCGCACGACGATATCTGCGCCTTGCAATGCATATTCATTGATGCTCTTGCCCATGATGGCAAAAGTTTGCAGCAGCACAGCCACCGTGCCATCCGATGCATTGCCCTCCGGCGCAGCGGAAATATCTACCGCGATGATCAACTCCGCGCCCATTTGCTTGGCGTATTTCACAGGCACAGGCGCCACCAGCCCGCCATCGACGAACTCACGATCCCCGATCTTCACAGGTGTAAAAATCGAAGGCACAGCGCTGCTTGCTCTTACGGCGCGGCCCGTATCGCCTTGCGTAAACAACACGCCTTGCCCGCTCTTCAAATCGGTGGCCACAATGCCTAGCGGCATCGGCAAGCTCTCAATCAGTTTGTTGTTGACCTGCCGATTGATGTAATTCGACAATGCCTCGCCGCGCAAGATCCCGCGATTGAAAAACGGCAGCGTCCAATCTGTGATCTCGGCCTCTTCCATCTTGAGGGCAATCTCTTGAAGCTGCGCGGCATTCTTTCCCGAAGCGTAGATCGCGCCCACGAGCGAGCCCGCAGATGTGCCCAGCACCATATCGACCTTGATGCCCGCTTCTTCGAGCGCAGCGATTACGCCCACATGCGCAAAGCCGCGCGCAGCACCGCCGCCGAGGGCGAGGGCGATCTTCGGCGGGCGTTTGATCACTACTGGCTCGGGCGTGGTTGCTACGGGCTGGTCAGCAGGTTTGACGGGGG
>JAYSRZ010000259.1:0-12966 GCA_043720775.1 Variovorax sp.
CAAGGTAGTAACCTGTGGGTCGGCGGGCAAAGTGCTGAGAAAAAGCGCTGCGTATGCCAACGTCTTTCGCCACGTTGCCATTTATTTTGGCCGTATACACCACGTTGGGCAAAGCCGGGACTTTCACTGCGCCCGGAAACCAGTCAGAGCTGTTGAATTTTTGCCCAACCAACGTATCGCGGTAGCTGGCTAACGCGGCAGGTGTAAAGGCAAAATCGAAAATACTTTGCTGAATCGCCAACACGGCGCGATCAACTTCAAAACCATCTGTTTTGCCGGAGTAGTTAGGAAAGCCGGTCTTGGTTTTAGTGTTAAGAAAAAACGCGCCTTTTTCCTTAATTTCATAAGCTTTCAGCAAAGAAAACGCTTGGGTGATATTGGCTTTACTCTCGCCCAATGTGTAAGTCGTCTGCGTGATCCGGTCGTTTTGCTCTTGCAGTTGCGCAGCTGTTAGCACTGCTGTTCCGTCCAGATGGCTCTTGAGTTTGGCCATTGCGGCAGCGAAAACCGCTGAATCATTGTTGTCTGCGGTGACCGGTTTGCAATAGCCTTTTTTGTATTCAGACGGTATGGGGTCATTACCAAACACCTCAGCCAAAAGCTTTAATTCGCCCTCTTGCGCATAAAGGTAAACAAACCGACTTTTTATTGCATTTCTCTTTTCGGGTTTGATATCTTCATCAGCAAGGCCGAACGCAACGTGCGTTTTGACCTTGAGATTTAAGGCAGGACCAATCGGATACTGCTCGCCACAATATTTAAAACCCTTCAGATCGAACGGGGGCGAGGAAAGGTCGTTGGGGTCGGTGCCCGTACCTGCATCTGCGCTTGGACCTGTTGCGCCAGCGGCTGATCCGCCGCCACCGCCACCGCCACAGGAGCTCAGGGCTGCGCAAAGCAGCGCGATGCAAAGTACTGAGACCGGGGAAATCGATTTTTTCATTAAAATTAAAGTGTTCATAAGTTGTTAAGCGTCAAATGTGTGAACGAGGCGCGTGGGTTGCTATTTTTTATGAGCCATCAAGAGCAAAAGTACGCAACATCAATGCTGCGCAGCTTTTCTCGTCTAGTCTCTCATCACCATTAAATAATTAAACGACCGGCATTGAATGACATTTTAGACATTTACGTACCTAGAGAGAAAGCAAACGTAAATTCCAAGTCAATCAGCATCGCACTGCACCGCCCGTTGGCTGCTGTGCCCGTGCAATCTCGCTCGCGATAACTATGCTGCACGCAGCCCAGCTGGCGCACCAAACCTGACACGCGTGCTTTCACTAGAAAGTAAACCTTAACAATGACGGTCTCGACTAAATTGTTAAAAAATGGCTTGGCTCAACAGTGTTCTGCATTTCAGTGCAGCTCATTGTTGACGTATCTTCTAGACAGCGGCCTGCGCATGGGAAAATCCCTTCTATGCTGAAATTTGAACTCCTCAAAACCGACCCACCCGCGCCAGAGCGCGGCCACTCCGGCTCCCACGCCCGCCGAGGCACACTCACCCTCAATCACGGCGTGGTGCAAACGCCGATTTTCATGCCTGTGGGCACCTATGGCACCGTGAAGGGCGTGATGCCGCGCAGCTTGCATGAAATGGGGGCGCAGATTATTTTGGGCAATACTTTTCATTTGTGGATGCGGCCTGGCCAAGATGTGATGAAGCAATTTGGCGGGCTGCATGGTTTTGAAGGCTGGCACAAGCCGATCTTGACCGACAGCGGCGGCTTTCAAGTCTGGTCGCTTGGGGAGATGCGCAAGATCAGCGAAGAAGGTGTGCGCTTTGCCTCGCCAGTGAATGGCGATAAGCTATTTCTCACGCCCGAGGTGAGTATGCAGATTCAGACGGTGCTTAACTCTGACATCGTGATGCAGTTTGACGAATGCACGCCTTATGACGTGAAAGGGCATATCACGACAGAGGAGGAGGCGCGCATTTCGATGGAGCTAAGTCTGCGTTGGGCCAAGCGCTGCCAGACAGAATTCGCAAATCTTGAGAATCCCAATGCGCTGTTCGGCATCGTGCAAGGCGGCATGTTTGAGAATCTGCGCCAAGAATCTCTCGATCATTTGGTAGAGATGAATTTTCCCGGCTATGCAGTGGGCGGCGTGAGCGTGGGTGAGCCGAAAGATGAAATGCTGCGCATCATGGCGCATACGCCGCATCGCTTGCCGGCGAACAAACCACGCTATCTCATGGGCGTGGGCACGCCGGAAGATTTGGTCGATGGCGTGGCCGCAGGCGTGGATATGTTTGACTGCGTGATGCCCACCCGCAATGCGCGCAACGGGCATTTGTTTACGCGCTTTGGCGATGTGAAAATCCGCAACGCGAAACACAAAGTCAGCCATGAGCAGATTGATGCGACATGCTCTTGCTATGCCTGCAAAGGCTCACCTGATGCACAAGGCAATGTGAGCGGCGGCTTCTCTCGCGCCTATCTGCATCACCTCGATCGCTGCGGAGAAATGCTCGGGCCGATGCTCGCCACGATTCACAATTTGCACTATTACTTGAATCTCATGCGTGAAGTGCGCGAGGCGCTCGATGCGGGCACATTTGGTGAATTCAGGAAAAAATTCCGCGAAGACCGTGCGCGTGGCGTTTGATATTTGATGAACATAGCATCTACTGAATACTATGAATTCAATAGCGCCTCACGCAGTATCTACGGGAGCTAGATGCTGATTCTCCTTAAAAATCTGATGCGCGCCATGCTTTGGCCGCTGCGCTGGATGCTCAGTTGGGCGATGGCCTTGGTGATCTTGTTTGAAGAATGGGGCTGGCAGCCACTGCAGCTATTGCTGCGTTCTCTTGTGCATTTGCTGCGCTTGCAAAGAATAGAAAGCTGGCTACAAACATTGCCGCCGTATGCATCGCTGATCGCGCTGGCTTTGCCCGGCCTCATGCTGTTGCCAGCCAAGTTGGCGGCATTTGCGTTGATTGCGAAAGGCTACGTCGTTTGGGGCGGCATGGTCTTCGTTACGGCCAAGCTGATCGGAACGGCAGTCATCGCTCGCATTTTTAACATCGTATTGCCCAGCCTGATGCAAATGGAATGGTTTGCATCGATCTACACCGCTTGGAAACGCTGGAAAGATGATTTGCTGGCGCGTGTGCGCAGCACACGCATTTGGCAGAGCGGCAAGGCGCTGAAAATTCGCGTTTCAACCACGGTGCGCGGCTGGTTCAAAGCATAATCTGGCGCTATGACTCACACAACAACCCTGCGCGTAACCATCATCGCATTGTTCGTCGCCAGCTTGTTGGCCTGCGCCACAGATGTCATCATTGATCCGAAAAGCGGCAAAGGCAACATCGCCGTGCAAAACCGATCTCTTGATCCAAGCAATGGTGGCGAGCTCATCAGCGAGAAAACATTACGCACCGGCGACATTATTTTGTCAGCCACTAACGGCATCAACTCAGTCGGCATTCGCGCCATCACATTGTCGCCGGTGAGCCATGCAGCGCTGTATGTGGGCAATGGGAAAATCATCGAAGCGGTGAGCTCGGGCGTGCGCAGCAGAAGCGTGCAAGAGTTCATCGCAGAAGAATCCACGATTGCCGCATTTCGCCATCCGAAGATGGATGGGATTGAAGCCGCTTTGATTCAAAAATTTGCCGAGAAACACGTGGGCACGAAATACAACACGGCGGGCATCGTGCTGCAAGCGCCATTTACCTTGCAGCGCAAATTTTGTGAGCTGCCCGTCATGCTAGCTGCCATTCGCGATGCTTGCATTCGCGGCAGTGCAGCGATTGCCCTAGGCGCTGCGCCCAACGATCAATTCTTTTGCAGCCAGTTCGTTTTAGAGGCCTACAAAGCCGCAGGCATTCCACTGACCGATGCTGACCCTCGTTTGGTCACGCCTGATGATTTGCTGCACATGCGCCAAGGCGATGTGCCCTCCTTCAAAATCAACCAAGCGCTACAGTATGTCGGCCATTTGAAAGCACCGCCTGTGCTGGCCAGCGCTGCTGAAGTTACGCAGTAGAGGCAGCAGAGCCCATCGCAGCTTTGCTCGTCGGCTGAGCAGACGTTGCCCCACACGCATGACAAAACTTCGCAAACGCGCTCTTGCGTGTATTGCAAGCGATGCAATGATCATGCAGACCGATGCCGCAATGGGGGCAAAAATCTTGTTTTTCGTTTTTCAAATCGACGGGTCGCTCACAGCCGGGGCAAACGTTTTTGGACAACCGAGCCAGCGCCGTGTCGTAGCTCAGCTCTTCGCGGCGCACTGCTTCGGGCAAGAGCTCGGCGGCTTTTTGCTTTTCTAAATAACGATTGAGCGCGAGGATGGCATATCGACCGATCACCACCGTGAGGATGATGCCCACCACGTATCGCACATAGCCGCCGTAGCTCGGCAAATACGGCACCAGCTCCACGAAGAAGGCGAATGCGGCAAAGATGATGAAGCCCCAAACAAAGGGCCAATACGTGCTCTTGCGCTTTTTCACGAAGAGCCATGCGGCGATGGCAAGCAATGGCAATGTGAGCAGCAAACGATAAAGGAACACGCGCAACTCAATTTTGCGCTGCTCTTGACCTAGCTTCTCCG
The DNA here is from genome assembly GCA_043720775.1 of Variovorax sp. Taxonomy (GTDB): domain Bacteria; phylum Pseudomonadota; class Gammaproteobacteria; order Burkholderiales; family Burkholderiaceae_C; genus JANMDU01. Next base: position 4,567 of record JAYSRZ010000259.1, read on the forward strand.
AGGCTGCATTTTCCAGCTCTTGCAATTGCTCTTTGAGCGGCCTGCTTGACAGGCGCGCATCCATTGCAATTTTGTCTTGCGCTTCTTGCGCGGCCTGTGCGGCGCGCTCTGCTTTTTTCAAGCGATCAAGCTCGCGCACGCGGCTGATCACTTCTGGGTTTTGCTCGCCTCTTTGCGTGGCGCTGCGCGTGGCGATCCAGTTGTCAAAGCTGTCCTTTGCTTCTTCTGAATCCGCTTTTGCGGTTTTCAGTTTGAGCTCAGCCGCTTCTAGCGCATCTTGCGTATCTCGGATGGTGCGTTCGTTGGCTTTGAGCTGAGCTTTCAGCGGATCGGCCTTGGCTTTGTCTAAGAAATCATCAGATTCAACCTGCGGCCCCACGCGCGGCAAATCCCCCACCACCGCGCCGCCTAGCCCGATCAAGAAGCCTGCAAACGCAAATGCCACAAGCCACAAGCCACGACGAAACCATTTTTCTGATAAACGAAGGGACTTACTCATGATTGATCCTTACTATGAATTTAATAGCACTTCACGCAGTATATACAGCGGCTTAACACTGATAACGTGTAAAACTACGTCCTAGACATAGCGCGTTGGCTTTGCGGGCAAGCCGAATCACAAAGCCGTCGCTTTCGCCTTCTCATCGCGCCCTGCTTTCCATGCACCGAAAATAGCCATCAAGCCGGGCACGATGATGAGCGCCCAAATGATTTTTTCTAGGTTGGCTTTGACCCAAGGCAAGTTGCCGAAAAAATAGCCTGCGGTGACGATACCGAGCACCCAAATGAATGCACCCACTACGTTGTAGCCGGTGAATTTCGTGCGGTTCATATCGGCCACGCCCGCCACGAAGGGCGCAAAGGTGCGGATGAAGGGCATGAAGCGGGCGAGGATGATGGTGATACCGCCGTAGGTCTCATAAAAGTTGTGCGCTTTGTCGAAGGCGCGTTTATTGAACCAGCGGGAGTTTTCCCACTGGAAAACCTTCGGGCCGAAATAGCGCCCGATCATAAAATTGCATTGATCGCCAAGGATCGCCGCAACGATGAGCACAGCGCAAGCCAGCGGGAAGCTCATGAGGCCGATGCCGCACATCGCGCCGACAACGAAGAGCAGCGAATCGCCGGGCAGGAAAGGCATCACGACCACGCCTGTCTCTGTGAAGATGATGGCAAAAAGCAGCACATAAATCCACGGGCCATAAGCTTGCACGAAGCGAAGCAAATATTCGTCAATGTGGACGATGAAATCAATGCCGAGGGCGAAGAGTTGAGAGATGAGTTCCATGGGCGCTGATTATCGCCTGTCGCCTAAAATTGCTGTGTGAACACATCGCCACCCTCGCTCATCCCCATCATTCGTGAATTACCGGATGAACTCATCAGCCAAATCGCGGCGGGCGAAGTGGTGGAGCGGCCTGCATCCGTCGTGCGCGAGCTCGTTGATAACGCTTTGGACGCGGGGGCGTCGCAAATCACCGTGCGATTGCTGGGCGGCGGTGTGCGGGCGATCATTGTGGAAGACGATGGCTGCGGCATACCGCGCGAGCAATTGCCGCTGGCTTTCAAGCGGCATGCCACGTCGAAGATTTCTAGCCTGCAAGATTTGGAATCGGTAGGCACGATGGGCTTTCGGGGTGAGGCGTTGGCCGCTATTAATTCGATAGCGGAATGTTCCATAAGTTCTGCAGTATCCTCGTACTCAAACAGCCGAAATGGCTTGAAGAATTCCGCGTGGTTGCTCGATGGCCGATCTGGTGAACTTTCAGCTACGGCGCGTGCGCAGGGCACGACGGTAGAAGTCAAAGAATTGTTTTTTGCCACGCCTGCGCGGCGCAAGTTTTTAAAAAGCGATGCCACCGAGCTCTCACATTGCTTGGAAGCCATTCGCCGCCATGCGCTGGCGCGGCCCGATGTGGGCTTTACGGTGTGGCATGAAGGCAAGCTGCATGAGCAATGGCGTGCAGCGGATGCGAAGCAGCGCGTGCAAGATGTGCTGGGCGACGATTTCATCGAAGCGGCGCTCACTGTGGATCACGGCGAAGGTGCGGTGAAGGTCACTGGCTTTGCTGGTCTGCCCGATGCCGCCCGCTCGCGCGCCGATCAGCAGTATGCGTATGTCAATGGCCGCTTTGTGAGAGACAAAGTGATTCAGCATGCTGTGCGCAGCAGCTATGAAGATGTGTTGCATGGCGGGCGGCAGCCGGTGTATGTGCTCTTCGTGCAAATCGATCCGGCGCGTGTTGATGTGAATGTACACCCGACGAAAATCGAAGTGCGCTTTCGCGATGGAAGAGAGATACATCAAGCCGTGCGGCATGCGGTGCATGGTGTGCTCGCTGCACCCAGAAGTGCTGCACAAACAGATCAACCCCCTTTGCCTGCTCCAAGCTCATCCAATCCGTTTTCTTCAGATATTTTTAAGAGAAATCAGTCAGTCGCCGGCATATATACTGCGCAGAGTGCTATCAATTTAGGAATGAACGAGGTGCGCGATGTGGCGCAGCTCTGGCAGCCTAGCGCTTCTGTTGCGGCAAGCGTAGCGCCTACATTCATCGCTACGCCACTTGCTCCAGATGCATCAAACACATGGCCGCTCGGAAAAGCCATCGCTCAACTCCACGGTATCTACATCCTCGCGCAAAACGCGCAAGGCATGGTCATCATCGATATGCACGCCGCTCATGAGCGCATCGTGTATGAGCGGCTGAAAACTCAAATCGACGCTGCGAAAATTTCATCGCAACCTTTGCTCATCCCGGCTACCTTTGCAGCCACGCCGATTGAAGTGGCCACGGCTGAAGCGCATGAAAGCACGTTGAACACATTAGGCCTTGATGTGACGGCCTTCTCCGCCAAAACACTCGCTGTGCGCGCCGTGCCCACCACGCTGGCAAAAGGCGATGCGGTGGAGCTGGCCCGCAGCGTCTTGGGCGAGCTCGCGCAGCACGATGCCAGCACCGTGATCCAGCGCGCCCAACACGAAATCCTCTCCACCATGGCCTGCCACAGCGCCGTGCGGGCAAACCGCACGCTCACGATTGAAGAGATGAACGCCCTGCTGCGCCAAATGGAAGCCACCGAGCGCTCAGACCAATGCAACCACGGCCGCCCCACTTGGCGGCAAATCAGCATCAAAGAGCTCGATACGCTTTTCATGCGCGGGCGCTGAACTTTTGCATCTAGGCTTGAGTCTTGTATTTCATGCGCAAAAACCTCTTTCGCCTGACTGTTGCAGCCCTGCTCTCCACAGCCTTGCTCGCTGGCTGCGCAGCACTGCATGAAAAGCAAGGGCAATGGATTTTTAGCCCCACGGATCGCACTTGGGGCAACACCGCTGAGCTGGCCGCTGGTATGGATGAGGCCTTCGTCCAGTTTGATTCCAAAATCACGGGCAAGCCAACGAAACTGCATTTACTCATCAACGGCAACGATACCGCCAAGCCTGTGCTGTTGTATTTGCACGGCGCGCGCTGGAATGTGGTGGGCAGCGCTTGGCGCATCGAGCGCATGCGCGAGTTGGGCTTTAATGTGGTGGCGCTGGATTATCGCGGCTTTGGCAAGAGCGATGCCGATGCGCCCTCTGAAGACAAAGCCTATGAAGACGCGCAAGCTGCTTGGAATTGGATGGCGCAAAAATATCCGAATCAGCCGCGCCTGATCTTCGGCCATTCGCTGGGCGGCGCAATTGCGATTGATTTGGCTACGAAGGTGAACGACGAACGCGGCACGATGGTCGAAGGCACGTTCACTTCCATTCCCGATGTGTTTTCCACGCTCAAATGGGGCTGGCTTCCTGTGGGTTGGATGATTTCGCAGCGCTTTGATTCACAAGCGAAGGTAGCGCAAATCGGCTCTCCTCTGCTCGTCGTTCACGGCGCAGAAGACCGCGTGATCTCCCCCGAATTGGGAAAGCGTTTGTATGAAGCCGCCGCCGAACCAAAGCGCTTTGAGCTCGTGCAGGGCGGGTCGCATCACAACACCAACAGCATAGGCCAAGCGCAATATCGCGCGGCGATCAAGGCGCTTTTTTCGCTGGACTTGAAGCCTTCGTAAGAGCCTTCGTCGCTTTGGCCTTCGGTGCTGCCTTTGCAATCATAGCGGGTGCTTCATACTTGGCTAGCATCGCCTTCGCCTCATCAAACATCAAGCGCCCATCGATGCCGCGCTTGTGCATATCGATCATCCAGCCAGCCTGCACGGGCTTAGCTGCTTCTGCCCAGCGCGCGACTTCTGGCGCACTCAGCGTGTAAAACTGATTGCCTGCGGCCTTGGCTTTTGCGCGAGCGGGCGCGGCGCTGTCGTCCCACATCTTGCCCATGCGAGCTGACAAAGCCGCGCCTGAATTGCGATCAATCACGACACGCAACTCGGGGCTCAGCGCGTTGTACTTTTTCTCGTTCATCGCAAACATCAGGCCAATCGTGTACAGCGCTGGGCTGCCTTCGGGCGTTTCGGTGTGAATGTTGGCGGCTTCGTGAATGCGGAATGACGTGGCCGCATCCCAAGGCACCATCGTGCCGTCAATCGTGCCTTTGGTGATGGCTTCGGTCACGCCGGTGATTGGCATGCCCACTGCAGTGCCGCCGAGCGCTTGCAGCAGCTTGGCCGTCTCGCGCGAAGGAGCCCGCATTTTCATGCCTTTGAAATCTTCGAGCGTGCGAATCGCTTTGTCTTTCGTGTGAATCTGCCCCTCGTCATGCACCCACATGCCCAGCACTTTCATGCCGGTGAACTCTTGCATCGCATGCTTGTTCATGAATTCCCAAGCGGCTTTCGATGCAGCTTCTGCATTGCGCGTCATGAAGGGCAATTCAAACACTTCCATGCGCGGAAAGCGACCCGGTGTGTAGCCCAGCACGGTGAGCACGAGATCATCAACGCCTTCTTTGACGCGATCCACGAGTTGAGTCGGCGTTCCGCCGCCGCTCATAGCAGGCAACGTGAGGCATTTCATGCGGCCTTGGGATTCAGCAGAGACTTTCTCGCACCATGGCGTGACGAGTTCTTTAACGGTGAGCGCGGTTTGCGGCCAGTAGTGTTGGAAATACAGCGTGACTTCGGGCTTGGTAGCAGCAGACGAGGAAGACGCGTTAGCTTGCGCGACGGCAATGTTTCCGAGGCTGGAAAGAATGAATGCTGAAAGGAGAGTTTTGATGTTCATGGGGTGTGTCGTGAGACGTTAACTTGGCGCTTGGCCAGCAGTGTAACGGGCGCAGCACGGTAGGGTTGACGTTAAACTCAAAGCTTGCAACAAAAATCCATGCCCCCCGCGAAAACTAACGCAGCGATGCCTTCGCCACTCGTGATCTGGTTCACCAGTCTCTTCCTAGGCTTTCAGCCAATCACCACCGATTTGTATTTGCCTGCGCTGCCGTTGCTCACATCAGCGCTGGGCGCTTCGATGCCGCAGGCGCAGCTGACGCTATCTGCTTTGCTGCTGTGCTTTGGTATCTCGCAGCTTGTTTGGGGCCCGGTGTCTGACAAATATGGCCGCAAACCTGTCCTCATCACCGGCTTGGCTTTGTACGTACTCGCCAGCATTGGCAGCGCATTTGCGGCCAGCATGGATTCACTCATCATCTGGCGCGCATTGCAAGGCGCGGCAATGGGCGCGCCGGTGATGTGTGCGCGAGCGATGGCCAGAGATTTGTATGCACCAGAAGAAGCGGCCAAAGTCATGAGCAAGGGGCTCTCAGGGCTGGGCTTGATTGCGGTGCTCACCGTGCCGATTGGCAGCGTGCTCAGCGCTTATTTGGGCTGGCGCTATGCGCTGGCGGCGCTGGGCGTGTATGCCGCTGGTACTTTGGCTTTGGTGCTGCTCAGATTCGCTGAGACGAACGCGCGGCGCAACCTCCAAGCTTTGCAGCCGGCAGTCCTCATCAGCACATGGCACGGCATTCTCATGCATCCGCAGTTTTGGACGTATGCGCTGCTGGCGTTAACTTCCTATTGCGGCTTGTTTGTGTTTTTAGCAACGTCGTCTTTCGTGTTTTTGCAGGTGCTCGCGCAGCCAGCTTGGATCTACAGTGTGATCATGATGTGTATTTCGATTGTGTATGTCTCAGGCACGTTTGCAAGCAGGCGCGTGCTCTCGCGGGTGGGCGTGCAGCGCATGGTATTCATCGGCGGCTGGATCACACTATTGGCTTGCATCGGTTATGGCATGGTGCTGGCATTCGCGCCGCGCAGTGTGATTGCCTTGGCGCTATGTCAAATGGTGTTTATGTTTGGGCACGGCTTTCATCAGCCTGCCGGGCAATCAGGCAGCGCGGCAGCCTTTCCGCAAGCAGCGGGCGCGGCATCGGCGATGGCAGGCTTTTTGATGATGCTCGGCGCATTTGCCACGGGATCGGTGCTTGGCGCTTCGATGAACGGCAGCGTGTACCCGATGGTGATTGGGATTATGTTTTGGGGATTGATGATTGTGATCGTCACTTGGACTTTGGTGCAGCGCTATGGCAAGCTCAGCAAAACCTAAGGCTGTCCGCATCGCAGGGCCCAGAGCAATTGCAATTGCAATTGCGGGCCCAACCGCAAGCGGGAAGTCTGCGCTGTCGATGCGAGTTGCGCAGCACACGCCGTGCGAGATCATTAGCGTCGATTCAGCCCTTGTGTATCGCGGGCTGGACATTGGCACGGCTAAGCCTTCGCGTGAAGAGTTGGCCGCAGTGCCGCATCATTTGATCGACATTCTTGATCCCACGCAGAGCTACAGCGCGGCACAATTTGTGCAAGACGCAACGCGGCTGATTGAAGAGATCAACGCGCGCGGTAAACTTGCCTTGCTGGTTGGCGGCACGATGCTGTATTTCAAAGCACTGATTGAGGGCATTGACGCGATGCCCGCTGCTTCGCCAGAAATTCGCGCTGCGATTGATGAGGAAGCCGCCAAGCTGGGCTGGCCGGCGATGCATGCGCAGCTCGCGCAAGTGGATGCGATCACTGCGGCTCGGCTCTCAGCCAATGATTCGCAGCGCATTCAGCGGGCGCTGGAGGTGTATCGCACCAGCGGGCAGCCGATCTCTTCTTTCCAACAGAAATATGATCAAAAAAAGCCACAAAATCACCTCTTTGCCGGCATAGAACCTGCGCAAGGCGCTACTGATTTAATAGCAAGTATGCCGATCATTAGCTTTGAGCCAGAGCGCCGCGCTTGGCTGCACGAGCGCATTGCGCAGCGCTTTGAGCAGATGCTTGCCGCTGGGCTGGTAGATGAAGTGCGTAAACTTAAAGCCCGCGCTGATTTACATTTGGATCTGCCCTCTATACGCTGCGTGGGCTATCGGCAGGCGTGGGAGATGCTCGATGGCGGCTGCTCAGAAGCTGAATTCAAAGACAAAGGCCTTGCTGCCACACGCCAGCTGGCCAAGCGGCAAATCACATGGCAGCGCAGCATGCAGCCGCCCGCATTTAACAAACACGTGATCGCCGCAGACAGCCCCACGGCCACGCAGGACGCTTTGAACTTGATAGAGTCATGCTTATGAAAACCTTTTTCGCCTTGCTTCTTGCTGGCCTGCTTGCTGCCTGCGCCAACACGACCACGCGACCCGTGGAGATTGATAAGAAAGCTGAAGAAGCTGAAGCTCAGTTGCAGCGTGAATTAGCTTTTGAAGGCTTTTTAGAAGACGAACTGCGCATCAAAAAAGTGGCGCAGCCGATATTGCTTTCCGCCACTGAGCTGTGCAAAGACAAAGTTCGATATGACACCGGCGCGACGTTCACCAGCATGAGCGCGTATGGCAAAGATTTTGAGGCCACGGTCACGAAGTTTTTGGGCATCTCCGGCTTTGAGCTCGGCATGCTGCACGTGATTCCCGGCTCGCCGGCTGACAAGGCAGGCCTCAAGCGCGGCGACCGCATCATCAGCGTGAATGGTTTTACCATTCCTAACAGCAAAGAAGCGGCGACAGAGCTGGGCAAACGCGCATCTGAATGGCTGAAAAAGCCGGATCCCATCACCACCTTCTATGCCCGCAAAACCACGAGCGGCTGGCAAACCGCGCAGGCCGTCGTCACGCCTTTGAAAGCCTGCGATTTCCCCGCCTTCCTCGTGATGCAAGAATCACTCAACGCCTATGCCGATGGCAAAGCCATTGCGATTTTTCGCGGCTTGCTACGCTTTGCGAATGACAACGAACTGGCGATTGTGATTGGGCATGAACTGGCTCACAATTTCATGGGCCACATCGAAGCCGGCCAGCGCAACAATGTGCTCGGCACGATTGCTGAGATCATCGCGGCCAGCCGAGGCATCCCCACGCAAGGCGCATTGGGTGCAGCGATTGCGCTGGCGTATAGCCCTGCATTTGAATCGGAGGCCGATTACGTGGGCTTGTATGTGTTGGCCAGAGCCGGCATTGAGATCAAAGACGCGCCGAAATTTTGGCGGCGCAT
>JAYSRZ010000260.1:0-1565 GCA_043720775.1 Variovorax sp.
AATGAGTTTCAAGCTGCCTTGTTTTTCAACAGATGGCACGGTTTTTTGCTCATAACTGGGCGCAATCCCGTGTGCATTCGGCTCAATCCAGATTTGCAAAAAATGGGTTTCTTGCCCCTGAGCATGATTGAATTCACTGTGCTGCACACCCGAGCCTGCGCTCATCCGTTGCACATCGCCGGGCGGGATGCCTTTGACATTACCCATGCTGTCTTTGTGCGCGAGATTGCCGGAGAGCACATAAGAGATGATCTCCATATCCCGATGCCCATGCGTGCCAAAGCCGGTGCCCGGTGCAATGCGGTCTTCATTGATCACGCGCAAATTACCCCAGCCCATATGCTGCTCATCGTGGTATCCAGCAAACGAAAACGAATGAAAGCTTTTCAACCAGCCATGGTCTGCGTAGCCGCGTTCTTGGGATTTACGAAGTGTGATCATGAACTGCTCCAGACAGAAAGACTAGGTAATGCGAAAAGCGCGAAAAAGACGCGAAAAATGCAAAAAAAAGAACCCATTTATTTATTCTTTCGCGCTTTTCGCGTAGTTTTCGCGTTTTTCGCGTTACCTAGCTTTTTTAAATATAAAACTAATGTTAGGCAAATGAAGTCATATTGCAATCGAACGATTTTGATGTCATCATTCAAAAATGAAGAACGTTCGAGATTTAATCACCCCTGAAGCCTTAGCTCTTATCCGCAGCGTTGCCACGCAAGGCAGCATGGCCGCCGCTGCACGCGACATGGGGCTCGTGCCCAGCGCCGTGACTTATCGCGTCAGGCAAATCGAAGACGCGCTGGATGTGCTGCTGTTTGATCGCTCCGCCAAACAAGCGCGCATCACACTAGCAGGCCAGGAGCTACTGCAAGGCGGTGAGCGCGTGTTGCAAGAGCTGGATTCTGTAGCGCGGCGCGTGCAGCGTGTGGCCACAGGCTGGGAGTCGCAGCTCACTATTGCTGTCGACAGCTTAATTTCTAAGCGCGTCGTGCTGGAGCTTTGTGAAACGTTTTTTTCCAGTGGCGACAAAGGTTCAAAAAATGAATCACCGCCCACGCGATTGCGCATTCAAGGCGAGACGCTCTCTGGCACATGGCATGCTTTGCAAGATGGCCAAGTGGATTTAGCCATTGGCATCACAGTGGACGGCGCAGCCGGCGGCATCGCGCAAGCGGGCATTCAATCCAAACCGATTGGCGATGTTCCTTTCGTCTTCGCAGTTGCGCCGCATCATCCACTAGTTAATGCGCCCCAACCGCTTGCAGATTCCATCATCCAGCAGTACCGCATTGTCGCCGTCGCCGATTCCACACGCCGCAAACACAGCATGACTGTAGGCATCCTGCCCGGCCAAGATGTGCTCACGGTGAGCACGATGCCCGATAAGCTTGATGCGCAACTGCGCGGCTTGGGCTGCGGCTTCGTGCCGCGCTGCATTGCGCAACCCTACATCGAGACAGGACGTCTTGTGCTGCTCGCCACGGAGCGGCAACCCCGCGCCCCAAGAGTCAACTACGCTTGGCAGACACCAGAACGCGGCACGTTAGGAAAAGCGTTGTCATGGTGGC
>JAYSRZ010000261.1:0-1557 GCA_043720775.1 Variovorax sp.
CTTATTTTATTTTTGGAGAAACCCCATGCTTAATCGCCGCCTCACTTTGCTTGCCGCCGCTGCGGCCTCTGCCCTCGCAGCCATGCCCGCCGCTGCGCAGGATTTTCCGATCAAAGATAAAAACATCACCTTCGTTGTGCCGTTTGCAGCCGGCGGCCCGACCGACAAAGCCGCCCGCGATTTGGCCGAGGCCATGCGTAAGACTTTGGGCACAACCATCGTGATCGAAAACGCTGCCGGCGCTTCTGGCTCGATTGGTGCAAACAAAGTGGCCAAGGCTGCTAACGATGGCTACACCCTGCTTTTCTTCCACATCGGTCAAGCCACTCTGCCCACTTTCTTGCGCAACATCCCCTACAAAGTGGACAGCGATTTTGAATATCTCGGCTTGGTCAGCGAGAACCCCATGAGCCTGATTGGCCGCCCCAGCCTGCCCGCCAACACGATGCCTGAGCTGGTGAAATGGGTTCAGGAGAACAAAGGCAAGATCAACATCGGCAATGCCGGCGTGGGCTCGGCTTCGCATCTGTGCGGCATGCTGTTTCAATCGGCGATGAAGGTCGATATGACGCCTGTGCCTTACCGGGGCACAGCGCCTGCCATGACGGATTTGATTGGCGGTCAAATTGATTTGATGTGCGACCAAACGACAACGACTGTGCCGCAGATCGAAGGCAAGAAAGTGAAATCTTTTGCGGTGACCACTCCGAAGCGCTTGACCAACGCAGCGCTGAAAGATGCGCCGACCATGCAAGAAGCGGGTTACAAAGATTTCGCAGTGACGATTTGGCAAGGCTTGTATGCGCCGAAAGGCACGCCAGCACCTGTGCTCAAAAAGCTTAACGACGCGCTTAAGATTGCAGTGAAAGATGCAGACTTCATCAAGAAGCAGGAAGCCGGCGGCGCATCAGCCATCATCGATCAGCGCAATGATCCCGTAGGCCATAAAGCCTACGTGAACGCGGAGATTGCCAAGTGGGCACCGATCATCAAATCTGCTGGCATTTACGCAGACTAAGCGGTGCGGCGTAGCTTTAAGTAGAAAGCCACCTACGGGTGGCTTTTTTTATGCTGCTGCTTGCAACACGGGTGTTCACCAATGCGCAACTCGCCGCTCTGCGCAACACTTAACGGAATACAAACCAAGAAAACGGGAAACAGCGCATGATTTCACTCTTAACGCAAATATTTAAGCAAAATCGGTCATTTTCCCGCATACATACTGCGTGGAGTGCTATTATTTTAATAGTGACGGCGATGGCAGCACAGCTTGGGCTCGCAAGCGCTGCGCATGCGCAGACTTGGCCAACGAAGCCCGTGCGCATCGTTGTGCCCTTTGCTGCGGGCGGCACAACCGATATCTTGGCGCGCGCGATTGCGCCGGAATTACAAAAAGCCTTTGGCCAATCTTTTGTGGTGGAAAACCGCGCGGGCGCGGGCGGCAATGTGGGCGCAGAGGCTGTGGCCAAGAGCAACGATGGCCACACGATTTTGATGGGCACAGTCGGCACGCACGGCATCAACAAGGCGCTGTATCCCACGCTGCCTTTCGATCCG
>JAYSRZ010000262.1:0-1553 GCA_043720775.1 Variovorax sp.
GACTCGCGCAATCGGCACGCCCAGCTGAATCATGCTGATCACGCAGGCCACGGCATCCCGGATGCTGGAAAACGAGCAGAGCGCGGCTTGGATCGATTCAGGGATCGGATACAAGCGAAGCGTGATCTCGGTCATGATGCCCAGCGTGCCCTCAGAGCCCACCATCAAGCGCGTGAGATCGTAGCCAGCCGATGATTTCTTGGCGCGAGTGCCGGTGCGGATGATCTCGCCTTGCGCGGTGACCACTTCGAGCGCGAGCACGTTTTCGCGCATCGTGCCGTAGCGCACGGCATTCGTGCCGCTGGCGCGCGTGGCGCTCATGCCGCCGAGTGTCGCGTCTGCGCCTGGGTCAATCGGGAAGAAGAGGCCAGACGTTTTGATCTCTTCATTAAGCGCTTTGCGGCAGACGCCGGCCTGCACCGTCACGGTCAAATCTTCTGCGTTGACCGAGAGAATTTTGTTCATCCGCCCCACATCAATGCTGATGCCGCCCTCCACCGCGAGCAAATGCCCCTCCAGCGACGAGCCCACGCCAAACGGAATCACCGGCACTTTGTATTGCGCACAGAGCCGAACAGCATCGCTCACATCAGTCGTACTTTCGGCGAAGACGACCGCTGCCGGCGGCGGCACAGTGGTGAACACGCTTTCATCGCGTCCATGCTGCTCGCGGATGACTTGCGCTGTCGAGCAATTCGCGCCGAAGCGGGCTTTGAGAGCATCAATGAACGCAGTGGGAATATCACGCTGGCGAATTTGGGGAAGCAGATGAGTGGGAAGTGGTGCGTTCATGGTTTTGTCTCCTTGGGTAGGGGTTTGATTTTCAAGCGCCGAATCGCTCGTGGCAACAGGCACAATCTGATTTTTACACATACAGGCTGACAAGTCACTGATACACCATGGGCAACCGACTCACACAAATTGCCACGCGCACTGGCGATGATGGCACCACAGGCCTCGCCGACAACTCCCGCATTTCAAAAGCCAGCGAGCGCATTTGCGCGGTGGGCGATGTCGATGAGCTCAATTCCAATCTTGGCGTCTTGCTCTGCGAGAGCATGCCAGCCGAGGTGCGCGAGCTGCTGATTGAAGTGCAGCATCAGCTTTTTAATCTCGGCGGCGAGCTCGCCATGCCCGGCTATGAGTTGCTGAAGAAAGAAGCCTTGCTCCAGCTCGATCAAGAGCTGGAGATTTACAACGCTAAGCTGCCGCGCCTTTTAGAATTCATCTTGCCCGCTGGCAGCCGCGCAGCTTCGCTTGCACATGTCTGCCGCACGGTCGCTCGCCGCGCGGAGCGATCTGTGGTCGCGCTGCATGCAAAAGAGCCGATCAACGATGCGCCGCGTTTGTATCTGAATCGCCTGTCCGATTTGCTCTTCGTGCTCTCGCGTGTGCTCAATCGCATGGATGCCGGAGACGATGTGTATTGGAAAAGCGAGCGATTGAAGCAGCTAACGCAAGATTGATAAGACCGATGGGTTCTGCAAACCTTTTGGCGCTGGCCGCCATTGCGCTCTGGGCACTGCTGGCTTGGCTGGGCATTGCGCTGGCGC
>JAYSRZ010000263.1:0-4363 GCA_043720775.1 Variovorax sp.
GCTTTGAGCTCTCCCGTGGCCTGAGCAATCGCCTCAGCCTCCATGCCCCGCGCCTTCATCTCTTGCACCACCCGAGCCGTGCCCAGCTTGTGCCCGCGCCTTCGCGCCAGAGAATCCGCAGCGCGCTGCTCATCCAAGAAGCCTTTGGCTGTCAGTTCATCGAGCGCTTTGACAAGCTGCCCGGGCTCGGTTTCAAAGCTGGCTAATTTTCTCTCCAGCTCCACCCGCGAATAGTCTCTACCCGCTAAGGCTCTGAGAGCGCGGCCTTTGAGAGAGAGTGTTTTTTGGGCGAACATCTTGATGCATTCAGGGTCATGCTGTAGCTAGCGATGCACAGCAATTAAAGAAAAAGAACACGGAGGACACAGAAGTTTACGGAAGGCACGGAATTTTTCTGTGTCTTCCGTGCAAATCTCCGTGACTGGCCGGTTCTTAAATCAGAATCAAGCCTCAACTTCCGCAGGCAGCAAAGTAATCTTCAGTGATTCACGAATCTTGTTTTCAATCTCGAACGCCAGCGCTTTGTTTTCTTTCAAAAACTCACGCGTGTTATCGCGCCCTTGGCCGATTTTCTCGCCGCCGTAGGCATACCACGCTCCGCTTTTCTCGATGATGCGCGCTTCCACGCCCATGTCGATGATCTCGCCCAGGCGCGAGATGCCCTCGCCAAACATGATGTCAAAGTGCGCTTCTTTAAACGGAGGAGCGACTTTGTTTTTCACCACTTTGACTTTCGTCTCATTGCCGATTGCCACTTCGGCTTTCTTGATCGTGCCGGTGCGGCGAATATCCAGGCGCACAGAAGCGTAGAACTTCAGCGCATTGCCGCCTGTGGTCGTCTCAGGTGAGCCGAACATCACGCCAATCTTCATGCGAATCTGGTTGATAAAGATCACCATGCAATTGGCTTTCTTGATCGTGGCAGTGAGCTTGCGTAGCGCTTGGCTCATCAAGCGGGCTTGCAGGCCGGGGAGGGAATCGCCCATCTCGCCTTCCAATTCAGCTTTCGGAGTCAACGCGGCTACTGAGTCAATTACGATCAGATCCACAGCGCCAGAGCGCACGAGGCTATCGACAATTTCCAGCGCTTGCTCACCAGTATCAGGCTGAGAAATCAGCAAATCTTGCAGATTCACGCCGAGGTTTTGCGCATATTGAATGTCCAGTGCATGCTCCGCATCAATGAAGGCGCAAGTGCCGCCGAGCTTTTGCATCTCGGCGACGACTTGCAAGGTCAGCGTCGTTTTACCCGAGCTCTCTGGACCATAAATCTCAATCACGCGACCACGCGGCAAGCCGCCCACGCCCAGCGCCACATCCAGGCCGAGCGAGCCGGTGGAGACGACTTGAATGTCTTCAATCACCTCGCCCTCGCCCAGCTTCATGATCGAGCCTTTGCCAAATTGTTTGTCAATTTGCGCTAGCGCAGCTTGCAGGGCTTTGGCTTTCTCAGTTTGAGCGGCTTCGATTTTTGTGCCTTTGACTTGTGCGTCCATGATTGATTTTCCTTGAGTTTCGTTTAAGTGAGTGTTAGCTCCAATTCACTTTTTCTGCACTAATTGCCTCAAAAAGCTGATGGATTGATCAGTACTGTATCTGCACAGTATAAAGAAGTAAATAGATTATTTAGTACGTTTAATTGACTAAAATAAACACATGTATTCTAGCACTTCAATAACCAACGACGGCTGGCGAGCAACGCACACAGGCCGTTTGCTCGGCGAGGCACTGCGCCGTTTTGATGGCCGCGTGCAGACGCTCATGGCTCACAGTGAGCTCGCGCCTTTGCAGCTAGCCAACCTCGCCGGGCGCGGCAAAGTGAGCGCAGCCATCGTTCACATCACACGCCATCTCGATCTCCGAGGCAGCCGCCTCACCGATCTCGCGCAAGCCGCAAATATGAGCAAACAAGCGATGACGGCGCTGGTCGATGAATGCGAAGCTTGGGGCTTGGTGCAGCGCGAAGCTGATTCACGCGACGCAAGAGCAAAACTTGTGCGCTTCACACCCACAGGTCTGGAATGGCTCTCCGCTTTTGAAGCCGCAGTTTCTCAAGCGCAATCAGAACTCGTGCAAGAAGTCGGCGAACAGGTGGCACAAGTGATGGCGCTGGGCTTGGAAGCGTATGCAAGAGGGTACTAAGCCCACAATACGCGACGAACTAAGCCATCAGGCGCTGCAGAGCTTCGCGGTACTTGGCAGCTGTCTTGTCGAGCACATCTTGCGGTAATTTCGGTGCGGGCGCTTGCTTATTCCACGGTTGCCCATTAACCTGTGCTGAATCCAACCAGTCGCGCACAAATTGCTTGTCATAGCTCGGTGGATTCTTGCCGGCTGCAAAAGCAGCGCCGTACGTTTCTGCCGGCCAAAAACGTGAACTGTCGGGCGTAAGCACTTCGTCCATCAAAACCAGCTCGCCATTCACATCAAGGCCGAATTCGAATTTCGTGTCGGCAATGATGATGCCTTTCGTTAAAGCAAAGTCAGCCGCCGCTTTGTAAAGTGCAATGCTGATTGCTCTGATTTTGATAGCTAACGGCGCACCAATCAGGCGCTCAACAGCCTCAAACGATACATTTTCGTCATGCTCGCCCACCGCTGCTTTGGCCGCTGGCGTGAAGATCGGCTCGGGCAGCTTGCTCGCATTTTTCAAGCCAGTAGGCAGCGCAACGCCGCACACCGATTGCGATGCCTGATATTCCGCCCAGCCGCTGCCGGCCAAATAGCCACGCACCACAGCTTCAATCATCACAGGCTTGAGGCGCTTCACCAACATGGAGCGGCCACGTACTTGCAATTTTTCAGATTCAGTCACCACGCTGAGCGGATCATCGCCCGTCAAATGATTCGGGCAAATGTGCCCCAGCTTGCCAAACCAAAAAAGCGCCATTTGCGTGAGCAATACGCCTTTGTCGGGCACAGGCTCGCCCATGATCACATCAAAGGCTGAGAGGCGATCAGAGGCCACCATCAAAATGCGATTCTCACCTACTGCATAGTTGTCTCGCACTTTGCCTCGCGCAAGAAGGGAGAGGCTGGTGATGCTGAAAGTGTGAACAGCGAGGCTCATAGCAGATGGCAGTTTGTCAAAATAAAAAAAGCCCGCTGTAGTGATCTGCAGCGGGCTATGAATTATCACGCCTTAACTCAACAGGCGGTATACACGCCAATGGGTGAAGCCTTAATGCACCGTTTGCGCGAGCTCGCCCTTTGCGTATTTCGCCGCTACCACTTGCAGCGTATCGCCTTTGATCTTGCCGGCTTGCCCTGAGCAACCAAACTCAATATAACGCTGCTTGCAGATCGCTTGCGCGGCGGCGCGAGCGGGCTTGAGCCATTCGCGGGCATCGAATTTATCGGGATTCTCGTGCAAGAATTTACGCACTGCGCCCGTCATAGCCAAGCGAATATCGGTGTCAATGTTGATCTTGCGCACGCCGAATTGAATGGCTTTTTGAATCTCCTCCACCGGCACGCCATACGTCTCTTTCATCTTGCCGCCATACGCATTGATCTGCGCGAGCAAATCTTGCGGCACGGAAGATGAGCCATGCATCACCAAATGCGTGTTGGGCAAGCGGCGGTTGATTTCTTTGATGCGCTCAATCGCTAAGATGTCGCCTGTGGGTTTGCGGGTGAACTTATATGCGCCGTGGCTTGTGCCAATCGCAATGGCGAGCGCATCAAGCTGCGTGCGCTTCACAAAATCGGCGGCTTGCTCTGGATCGGTGAGGAGCTGCTCGCGCGTCATGATCGCGTCTGTGCCGTGGCCATCTTCTTTGTCGCCTTGCATCGTCTCCAGCGAGCCAAGGCAGCCAAGCTCGCCTTCAACAGTCACGCCCAGCTTGTGCGCCATATCCACCACTTTGCGCGTGACTTCGACGTTGTAGTCGTAGCTGGCAATGGTTTTGCCATCAGCTTCTAGCGAGCCATCCATCATCACCGAGGAAAAGCCCAAATTCATCGCACCTTGGCACACATCTGGGCTCTGGCCGTGATCTTGGTGCATTACCAGCGGAATCGTGGGATACATCTCGACTGCCGCCTGAATCAAATGCTTGATAAACGGCTCGCCCGCATACTTGCGCGCACCCGCGCTGGCCTGCAAAATCACTGGCGCACCCACTTCTTTGGCCGCCTCCATCACGGCTTGCACCTGCTCTAGGTTGTTGACATTAAACGCTGGAATGCCGTAGTTGTTAAGGGCTGCATGATCGAGCAGTTCGCGCATGGAAACGAGGGCCATAAATACTCCGGGGATAATGAAAATTGATGCAGAGCTACTCGCTTGGTAACTCGTTGGTAACTAATCTAATTTTACCGGAGGCCATGAGAAAAGCCGCCGACTCTGTGTCCAACACAA
>JAYSRZ010000264.1:0-1551 GCA_043720775.1 Variovorax sp.
GTGCGATGCAGGCGAAGAGATGACTTTTCACTTTGGCCAGCTGATAGCCCACCTGTGCAAAACCCGCAACGTGCGTGCCGGCAGCATCATCGGCAGCGGTACCATCAGCAACAAGGGTGTAGAGAAGAACGGCAAAAAAGACTGGCCCAAAGGTTATAGCTGCATCGCGGAGAAGCGCGCGATTGAAACCATTCAAGACGGCAAGCCCAGTACCGACTACATGAAGTTTGGCGACACCATTCGCATCGAGATGAAGGGCAAGGATGGGCAGAGTGTGTTTGGGGCGATTGACCAGGAAGTCGTTAAGTACGGTTAAGCAGTTTACGAAAAATTGCGATCAATCAGGCGCCTTGCCAAACACCTTTACAAAGGTAGTGTGCTTGGCTTCTTTCCATGTATTGGTCATGTCCTGATTTGCCTCAAGCGCGGCGTATAGCTCGCGTATAAAGTCGCCATCAATGTGTTTGGCAGAACGCAGTTTGTCTACCAATTCGTAGGCATGCCAGATCGAGAGATCAAAGTCCTTCGCTAAGGCGTGCATGCCCAGGTCATCCGTGACCACAACCGCCGCGCGCAATTGCGCAAACGCCAGGAGCCAGCAATCGGTGTCACCAGGTGGGCTGCGCTTGTCCACACTGAATTGAGCAATGTTTTCTACAACATGCGCACGCAACACGCTTTGCACAGCGGCGATCTCTGATTTTTCATCGTCGCTCAATCGTGTTTGCTTGGCAAAACGCTCCTGCGCCAATCCCGCATCATCAAACCATGGGTTCAAAAATTTCAGTCGCGCGCTGCGCCGAACTTCATCTTCAACCGCCTTGAGGATAGTGAGCTTGTAGTCCTTCTGCCCAAAGGTTCTCCCCACCAATGGCCGCAAACGCTTTGCCAAGCGCAGATAGGTGTTGGTATCCAGGAGAACCAGCGTCGTCAACGGGCCAGCTCCGCATGCAGGGCCATGGCATCTTGCATGGGAATGTCCATCACTTGCTGGATATAGCCTGCCCCAGTGTTTTTGCTTTTAATCATGCGCCGCATCGCTTCAAAGAACTGGCTACGAAACACATTTTTGGCAGAGGCCATGTATTCGGCAGGTGATGGCGCTGCAGGCTTATACATGGCGGCACTGACGTGTTCGCCTCGGGATTTCATGCGCACCGCATGGATGGCCCGCTCATCGCACGCCAACGGCGCAAGCTTGGCTTCTAGCGCATAGCGGCTCACTTGCCCAAACACCGTGTTGAGCGAAATGCTGTGCTCCTGCGCAAAGTGCTGCAGAGCGCCCAATGCGCCTTTGCTGCCAGCATGCTGCGCCTTGGCATAGGCCTGCTGCGCAAGCGCCTGCGGAAACAGCAGAGAACCCGCCAGCGCATCTGCAAAGTCTTCCCCAGCGTTGGTGCCTGCCAGCTCGGGGGTATAGACGTGCGCCAACTCATGCGCCATCCAAAACTTGAAATCTTCCAGATACACATCCAGATTCAAAAATACAAACGTGATGCGCTCCTGCGGCAGCAAGATATGCAACGCATTGCGGTGGTCCCGCTTCTCACC
>JAYSRZ010000265.1:0-1551 GCA_043720775.1 Variovorax sp.
CACCGACGACCTCGACGATTACAGCGGCATCATGCTCAAGGCGCTGGCTGATCGTTTGGCCGAAGCCTTCGCAGAAATGCTGCACCACAGAGTGCGCACCGATTTGTGGGGCTACGCGAGCGGTGAAGCGCTGAGCATGGACGAGATGATCCACGAAAAATACCAAGGCATTCGCCCCGCGCCGGGCTACCCCGCCTGCCCCGATCATTCGCCCAAGCTGGACATGTTCCGCACGCTGCAATGCGAAGACATTGGCATGGCGCTCACGGAGAGCCTTGCCATGACACCAGCCGCCAGCGTGAGCGGCTTCATGCTCAGCCACCCAGAAGCGCAATACTTCAGCGTGGGCAAGATTGGCGAGGATCAACTCAAGGATTTAGCGGCGCGGCGCGGCGAGACAGAAGCGCAACTGCAAAGATTACTGGCACCGAATTTATAAAGCTTGGCTTTGAGGAATAAAAGAGGCGCTGAATTCAGCGCCTCTTTGCTTGTTGTATGTGAGACTTATTTGATCAAGCCTTCGTCTTTCATCGATTGCAGCACGGCTGGGCGGGCGGCGACTCGGGCGCGGAAGGCGGCTAAGTTGGCAAATGCAGAGATATCGAGCTTGACTATTGACGCCCAGTTGGTGACGTTAAACAAATAGCCATCGGCCACGGTGAACTGATCGCCCATTAGATAGTGCTTGCCGGCGAGCTGGCCGTCAATCCAGCCAAGGCGATTGGCCAAGCCGTCGCGCGCCATTTGCTTGGCTTCTTCGGGCATGCCGGGCTTAAACAGCGGGGCGAAGCCTTTATGCAGTTCGGTGGAGATGAAATGCAGCAGGCTTTGCAACTGGTAGCGCGGCAGTGTGCCGTTGGCAGGCGCGAGATGTTTATCTGGCGCAAGGTCTGCGATGTATTGCACGATAGCTGCGCCTTCCATCAGGCGCGTGCCGTCATTGAGTTCGAGCACGGGCACATAGCCCAGCGGGTTGATGGTGTAGAAGTCGGTGCCGTCGGCGAGCTTGTGCGTCTTGGTGCTGGCGAGGATGCTCTCGAATGCGATACCGGCTTCATTGAGGGCGATGCGGGCGGCGAGCGAACATGCGCCTGTGGAGTAGTAGAGTTTCATGGATTTGTTGTCAGTTAAAGAAGAAAAGATGTTAGCGGGTATGTGGGAATTTAGCCCATGTAGGTGATTGAGCGAGCCTGCTTATTTTTAAGCGGAATTGGCATTTTCGCCCGTAGATACTGCGTGAGGCGCTATTAAATTAATAGTACGGCGTACGCGGTTTGTTTTATGGCAGATGCTTCTCGCGCACTAATTTGGCGGCATCGTAGCCTTGCTCTTTGAGGCGCGTCTCAATCGCTTGCCAATCGGCGTTGCTCAGCTGCGTCTCACGCGCGAGCACCCAGAGGAACTCCCGTTTAGGTTCGCCGACGACGGCATATCTGTAATCGCTGGCCAACTGGATCACCCAATAATCGCCCCAGACCATCGGCAGCCACGAGAGCCAAGCCGGGGCGAAGCGCACTTGCAATTGCGGCGGCGTGAGCTGATTGTTGGAGA
>JAYSRZ010000266.1:0-1548 GCA_043720775.1 Variovorax sp.
GCATCCAGCGGATCAGGCCGGCCATGGCCCACATCGCAAAACGGGCAGCGGCGGGTGCATTTGTCGCCCATGATCATGAAGGTGGCGGTGCCTTTGCCAAAGCATTCGCCGATATTGGGGCAGCTGGCTTCTTCGCAGACGGTATGCAGCTTGTGCTCGCGCAAGATTTGCTTGATCTCATAAAAGCGCGTGGACGGGCTGCCGGCTTTGACGCGGATCCACTCTGGCTTGCGCAAAATCTCGCCCTGCTCGACCTTGATCGGAATGCGCGAGAGCTTAGCCGCAGCCTTTTGTTTGGCTGAGGCGTTGTAATTTTCGGCTGTTTGTGCTTCGCGGACGACTTCAGTAGTGCTCATATTTCTATTTTAAACGGGCTGCACTTGGCATGCTGTACCGAGGATTTAGACAGAAATCGGCTTTTAGCCGTTGTACTTACTGCGTAGGGCGCTACTATTTTTATAGTACTTAGAACACGGAAGGCGCGGAGATTTCACGAAAATCACGGAAAAGAGAAAGAAAGGAAGAAGAGTCGAAAGATGCAAATAAACTCCTGGCAAATCCACATCTGAATTTTCTGTGTCTTCCGTGTAGTTTCCGTGCCTTCCGTGCTCAAAAAACCTCACCGAACAAACCTTTAGGTAGGCATCAAGCGATCAATCTCTTGCTGCATGGCCTGCGTGAGCTGGGCATAGAGTTTGAGCTTGCCCGCTGTGTCGCGCAGGCGTTGGGCGATACGCAGGCTGATCGACATCATAAATTTAGCGCCAATCGCAGGCTGCTCTATCATTAATCGCTCCAGAGCGCTGCGCGTGAAGATGGCGGCGCGCACGGTGGTTGTGGCGATGCATGTGGCGGAGCGGGGCTCGCCATCGACAATGCCCATTTCGCCGAGCAAGCTGCCAGCGCCGAGCACGGCTGTGGTGACAGCGGTGGTGCGGCTGACCACGATGTTTTCTACTGTAACTTCACCATCAAGCACGAGCACCATGTAATCAGTGTTGTTTTTATCGCCTTCTTTGATGACGACAGTGCCTTGGCTAAACATGCGCGGCTGCATATAGCTGACCACGATGTTTGCCTCTTGTAGCGATAGACGCATCATGGCACCCGGCGCAGTGAGCAGTTCGGCAGCGAAATCCACCATGTTGGTGGTTTTGCCCATGGATGGCAGATGTCCAACAAAATACTCGCCTAAAGTGTCAGGCGGCGGCGCATCAGGCGTGCGGTTGAAAAGTTTTTTCAGCATAGATTTTGACAGAACAAGCTAAAATCATACTCCTCTAAGGAGCGTTGCAGCAACTACGTACTAGTATTTGCCAGGCTTGGAGGCACTATTGCACAACGGCGCTCACCGATTGAAACCTTTTTTCTTCAGGTGAGCCCCGTGATTGATGCCCCAAAAACCACCATTGCTGCTGTTCCCGAGATGCTCCTCTCTGGCTTAGAGCCCGTCAAGATTGGCACGGGCACGCTGTTTGTCAACGTGGGTGAGCGCACCAATGTGACGGGCTCGAAAGCCTTTGCCCGCATGATTTTGAATGGCGAATA
>JAYSRZ010000267.1:0-1547 GCA_043720775.1 Variovorax sp.
CCAATGGCAAAGATTAGGCCAGCGGCCAGAGCGGTCAAATGTGTAGAAATAGGTTTTGAATTCATGATCAGATTCCTTTTTTAAACGCGGCCGGCAATCAGTTGAACCAGCGTGACGGTGATCACACCGGCTGCCATGAAGCTGAGCGTTGCCACGAGCGAACGCGCCGAGCGACGCCCCAACCCGCACACGCCATGCCCACTCGTGCAGCCTGAGCCCATCACCGTGCCCACACCCACCAACAAGCCAGCGGCGATCAGCAACGGCAACGGGCGCATGGCCACCAAAGGCGGCGCGATCAGCGCAAACGCCAAAGCACCGCCGCCTACCAATCCGATCAAAAACATCTTGCGCCACGGCTCTGTTGCACCGTTCTCGCCTGCTTCCGTTTTGCCAGGCACCATGGCCGCCGCAGCAATGCCGCTGATGCCCGCCACACGCCCCAAGCCTGCGAGCAAAAGCCAAGAAGCCAATCCAATCAAAGCGCCACCTGCCAAAGCTTGGAGCGCTGCCATCCATGATGCATTCATCATTTGTCCTTTTTTTGAAATCTTTAAAAACACAGACGACGGGTCGCTGTGCGTCGTTTGAATTATATACTCTAGGGGGTATATAATTCAAGCCATGAGCCAACTTCTTGATCCTGATAAAAAACGCCAAATGACGCAGCGCCTCGCGCGCGTAGAAGGGCAACTGCGCGGCGTGCAAAAACTCATTGCCGAAGAGCAAGATTGCGAGAAAATCGCTCAGCAACTCTCAGCAGCGCGTAAGGCGCTAGACAAAGCATTTTTCCAAATGGTGGCTTGCATGCTGGAGCAAGGCGACGTGCCGCCTCAATATGTGGCAAAGATGCTGGCCAAATTTTCTTGAACTTTCGATGAGAGCGACATCATGCATATTCCCCTTCAACTGTTTGACCCCGCCTCGAGCACTTACACCTATCTGCTTTGGGATGAAGCCACGCGAGAAGCCATCATCATTGATCCCGTGGACGAGCAGTTACAGCGCGATCTGGCCGTGATCAACGAGCGCGGTTTGAAGCTCCAATACATCGTCGAGACGCATGCGCATGCAGACCACATCACCAGCGCCGCCCAACTCATTGAGCTGACGGGCGCACAGGCTGCCACGCCAGCCGGATGCGGCATCAAGCCCTCGGCGATCCAACTTGAAGACGATCAAGTGCTGCTCTTTGGTTCAGAGGCGCTGAAAGCACTGCACACTCCCGGCCACACCGCTGGCAGCATGAGCTTTTTGTGGCGCGATCATGTGTTTACTGGCGACACATTGCTGATCGGCGGCTGTGGCCGCACCGATTTTCAATCAGGCAGTGCGCAGGCGCTGTATCACAGCCTGACCAATGTGCTTTTGAAATTGCCCGAGCACACCAGCGTGTGGCCTGGCCATGATTACAAAGGCCAAACGCATTCGAGCATTGGCCAAGAGCGGAGCAGCAATGCCCGATTGAATGCGGATGGCAAGCCACGCAGCGAAGCCCAATTCATTGCGCTCATGGACAGCCTCCAACTGCCGCGCCCCAAGCGAAT